>NZ_JAPHPY010000026.1:0-75254 GCF_026241575.1 Vibrio sp. Sgm 5 | reverse complement strand
GTTCTCTCTTGGTTGAAAGATCTGATCGCAGAACCAGCTTTTAGTTCACTTCTATTTTTATCCCGAGTTCAGGTTAAATAGCTTCGATAGTCGGCGTCTAGAAGGGCACCTCCATCAGGAATTTTTCTCAGAACCTCAGTTTGGCTCTACATTCGGTGAGCTAGAACACTCTTCACAACAACAGCTGTTTTCTGAGGCATGGCCTTCAACAGAAGAGGCATTAAATGCTGTACCAGTAGCCGCAGAAAGTGCGTTAAGTGGCCCTGCAATATTAAATCGTCTGGGTCGAGCTGGAAGCTCTACACTTGAAGTGCTTGGCCCTGTTGGCGATGCCTTTGCTGTGGGGGTTTGGGCAGAGAGTATGGCATCTACATTTTCCAAAGAGTCATCGACGCGTTTAGATAAAGCAGCGTCTGTCTTCTCGATTGTGCCATTGGTCGGTGATGAGCTAAACATGCTGTCCAATGATATTAAATACTTTGCAGCGAAAGAGAAGATTGAGGAGTTTGAATCTCAAACTCACTATGTTTTTAATGATCATCATCCTGATTTCAATCGATTTCATCACAAAAAGGAAGACGCAATTAAGCTGATTAATCAATACGATAGGCACGTTAACGCGTCGATTGAAATGTACATCGACCAACTATTGCTTGCTGCGGATACGGAATATCGCCGAATAACAGCAGGTTATGATCGTCAGCTTGTGAGGCAAATGGCGAGGATGGATCTGGAATATCTCAAGGTTTATGGTCACATATCAGAGCAATCAAATCTCAATAGCCCGTTATGCTCCGACGTTGCTGATAATCCGCTTAATTTGCTGGATTGTGTCAAATCACAAGGTCAGGAGCGGATTCAGCTGATCGCTCAACAATTATCCTCGTCAGAATTAAATCAACTTCACCTAAAATTACACGAAGCGAAGCGCTCGCTTGTCCAAACTTCCATAAATAACTTGCAGGAGCACAAAGACATACTGCTCAGTAATGTCATTGCTCGTGCAAAGAGCCATCTTCCTGAAGTCTACCAATACACGAGACTTAATCGACGTTTACTTGAGGAGAGGGCACGTATGAGTGGGTTGCGTGAGTATGCGAAAGTGAATTGGAATGTGGATTATTTGTCAGAAGAGCAATTACATACCGCGACATTTGAAGTGAAGCCAGCAAGAGAGTGTTGGGGTATACCGTCCGTTTATCCCGGTGGTATTCAGGCATCGCTTGACGCATGTAAAGACTCAGGACCGCTCTATGACACCTACCATGTATCTAAAGATCAAGAGCTCGTTGATGTGATCAGAAAATCGTTTAACTTCGATGTGGATACTTATGTGGGAGCGAAGGTCAACCAAGGTTGGCAGTCGGGATTACTGCGCTCTAAATTACATGATGTGGCTTATGCGTATGTATTTGGTCAACTCTCAAATCAAGCATTTGAAACCTTGATAACACAGCTATCAACAATGAAAGTGCTTCCTTATCAAACTACCTTAACCGAGTACTTAAATAGCCAGGGCTTGAATGTTAACGATCCTGAGCAAAGGAAAGACTGGTATCAGCTTAGCCGTTGGTATGAACTGCTTTTAACTGAAAAACCATCCGGAGGGGTATTAAGTGCTATCAAGCAATATGAAGTGTTCCGCGCTTTCATACAGCCAGTCTTCGAACAAACGATTGTTGCGGCTTACCTTCGTGATGTGTACTACTCAATACCTTACCCAAGCCTTTATTCAGCGAAGAACCTTCGATTTTATTCTCCAATTATGGCGAATACTTTTGACCAAGTTGTAGCGAGCTCCAACGCGAACACGCTGCTGAGAAACTTAGATTCGGCTGTGGGTGAAATCATCGAAAAAGTACATGAGGTTAATACCGCTAACGACTTACATTATCTACTTGGTGATTTGGCCTTGTACGCACAAATCGCTCAACACCAACAATCTGCAGTGCATGTACTGACGTCTGGTGTTAATTCTGCCCAGCTTTTTAATAGTTCATTATCAGTGGTGCATAGACAGTACCTCAATGAAGCGCATCAGCGGGTCCTTTTTCAGCAAGTGAAAGCATCAGATCAGCATCCTCTCTGGCAAGCGCTGTCTAATGTCGGTAACAAACTGTCTGAAGGTGAACTGGAGTTGGCGATTACTCAGTTGGGTGATGTTATTCGGAACAACGAAATGACAATGCTTCCGCAGATTAACGAAGTGCTTCTCCAAGAGCTAGAAGAGCTTATCGAGCTACAGATTAAGATTGAGGGTTAATAGGATGAAAACTTTAACAAAAGTGATGTCTGTCATTTTTACATTCTCAATATTGATTGGAAGTGCTTTTGCTGGTGGTGGTGCAGAGATGGGGGAGTTTTATGCTGCCCCTGATGGTGTGAAGGTCATTTATGGGCACAACACCCCGCAGTACGGTAATCTCTATCGAGTATCAACTAACCTGTATGTACAAACAAAGGATGACGCTTATCTTGCAGATATTAAACTTCTGATTCAAAAGCTGAAAATATCACCTACTGGGCGAGAAGTGTTGCGCCAAATCGCGACTTATACTCCCGTCAATGCTCCAGAAGATACTGTAGCCCCCCTTATTGAGCATCTTCAAGGCGTTGATACGAATAAGGTTAATGTGGTGACCGTGATTCGCGAGCCGGAAAGCGCTGGTCGTTTGTTTGAGACCGTTCCTTCCAGTTTCGTTGATAGGCAAAAGTCTGAGCTTGTCTATTCAAGGCAATTTGATGGAAAAGGCGTGTCAAACACGGTGTTCTTTTCTACCCAAGAGGTGGTTAATATTCCGGGAACGGACAAGCCTTTTGATCAAGCGGTCGCGCTAGGTCATGAGTTAATTCATGCTCGTGATTACGCTTCAGGCGCGATGCCTCCAGGTAGTGTGCTATTAAAGCATCGCCATCCCGAAACCGGACAGGTTACGGAGTACTCGATTGAAAATGCCGAATATCAAACGACGGGAATTTTCCATTATAACAATGCAGAAAGCGGCAGAGATGCTGAGACTGCGATAAGTGCAATTCGTAGTGATGCGATCATGAGGCGGGAAGAGATGTACTTCCGCTGGAAATCTAATGGGCAGAACAAGCCGAAAGCTTATTTGAAAAATGAAAAGGTAGTGAGTGAGTTTCATTTGGCCGATGATCTTGGCGCATATAAGAGAAATACTTATTGGCCTGCAGGGCAGTACCAATATCATCCTTATACGGTTGAGGTAAGGCCAGCTGCTGCAGGATCTCTATCACCCAAATGGAATACATTGGAGGGTAAGCAAGCCCATGTCGAAGTTCGTCGAGCATTGAACCAGTCTTTGAGTGAAGGCAAGGAGACGGCGATTGTGCTTATTGATGCGACCGAGCAACGATTATCGCAAAGCTTACAACACTCTCCGGCGCTGACAAGGCGTGGTTTAGGGAACCAAAGTGCGATCTTAAATTATGCTGCTAAGAACAACATTAAAGTGGTCAATGCTTATAGTTCTGAAAATGAAACGCCTCTGGCGAGTTTGAAGAAGAAAAAACGCAGCCGAATGTACCGCGCAATTCTCGGGCAACCCGAAAGTTCGGGTGGATACAAAGATGTTCAGTTTAGTTTGGACAATCAATCCTTACTTTCACAAGAACTCGAAGGTCAAGATACTGTACTCGTGATGGCGTATTCCGATGGTCAAATGACAACAAACATCGTCGATAGCTTATCAGACGACCTCAATAAGCAAGTTCTGGTCTCACGACATTCTAATCTCGATTATCAACCTTCAAACTTGAGTGTGGAAGAGAGTACCGCTTGGTTGAATATCCGAGAAAAACAGAATGTGAAAATGCTCGGCTCTGGCAGCCGTAGCCGTTTCAACATTTGCAGTATTCAGTAATGTGCTGATGATGTTGCTACAAAGGCAACAAGAAGAATCAAAAAACAAAGCCGATTGAGTGTGCTGCTCAATCGGCTTTTTCTTAATAAGAAGTGTATTAGTGCACGCTAGGGAGCAAACTCTCTGGCATTAATGCATTGTGCAGTGCCAGTTTGAGAAGGGCGTTTGCCTGCTCAATATCGGGTGCGAAGTAACGGTCTTTGTCGTAGAACGAGACTTTCTCGCGCAGCATTTGCTTAGCAATCTCGATGCGTTCGGAGGACTTGTTTGGTGCACGGAAATCCAACCCTTGCGCGGCTGATAAGTATTCAACCGCCAAAATACCACGCGTGTTTTCTCCCATCTCTTTCAGGCGGCGAGCCGCAAAAGTTGCCATCGAAACATGGTCTTCTTGATTTGCGGATGTTGGCAAGCTATCGACAGAAGCAGGGTGAGCCAGTGTTTTGTTTTCACTTGCTAACGCAGCCGACGTCACCTGCGCAATCATAAAGCCTGAGTTCACACCGCCATTGTCGACCAAGAATGGAGGAAGCTTAGATAGCGCGCTATCAATAAGCAGTGCCATACGACGCTCTGACAAGCTACCAATCTCTGCAATCGCAAGGGCAAGGTTATCTGCGGCCATTGCCACGGGCTCGGCATGGAAGTTACCGCCGGAGATGATGTCGTTATCTTCAGCAAACACCAACGGGTTATCTGATACTGAGTTCGCTTCTACTTGCAGAATCTCCGCGGAATTACGAATTTGCTGTAAACATGCGCCCATGACTTGAGGTTGGCAACGAAGTGAATATGGATCTTGTACTTTTTCGCAATCGGTGTGTGATTCACCAATCTCGCTGGTTGCTTCTAGCATATGTCGATACGCTAATGCGGCATCCATTTGGCTACGATGACCACGAACACGATGAATGCGAGGGTCGAACGGACGACGGCTACCTAATGTAGCTTCTACCGACATCGCCCCGCAAACCGTCGCGGATGAGAACAGATCCTCTGCGATGAATAGGCCTTCCAGTGCAAATGCCGTTGACGCTTGAGTACCGTTAAGCAGTGCTAAACCTTCTTTTGGGGCCAGTGTGATTGGCTCTAGACCAGCAATTTGCAGAGCTTCTAAGCCAGAAATAACTTTGCCATTGTGACGTGCTTGGCCTTCACCAAGAAGCACCGTACTCATGTGAGCCAGCGGCGCTAAGTCACCCGATGCGCCTACTGAGCCTTTTTGTGGAACGCATGGATACACCTGCGCATTCACAAGGTCAATCAGCATGTTGATGACCTTCAAGCGCAAGCCTGAGAAGCCACGTGCAAGGCTGTTGATTTTCAGTACCATCATCAAGCGAACGGTTTCATCTGACATAAATTTGCCGATGCCCGCAGCGTGTGAAAGCACAATACTGCGTTGCAGCGTTTCTAAATCTTCTGGCGCAATACGTGTGTTCGCGAGTAGACCGAAACCCGTATTGATGCCATAAACGGTGCGATCTTCTGCAATCACTCGGTCTACAACTTGAGTGCTTTCCTCAATGGCCGGAATGGCTTCTGGATCGAGAGTAAGGTTGACAGGTGAGCGGCTCACCTGACGCAGTTCGTTTAAGCTAATATGGCCTGGCTTTAGCGTTAAATTGAGCATGTCTTTCATCCTTACTTCAGCTTTTTCAGTTCTTCGTTGAGCATTGGTAGATCTAATTTTTGTTCGGCTGCGCATTGTTTGGCGATGTCGTAGCCGGCATCAGCATGACGCATAACGCCCGTCGCTGGGTCATTGTGAAGTACGCGAGCAATACGCTCAGACGCATCATCACTGCCATCACAACAAATAACCATTCCCGAGTGTTGAGAGAAGCCCATACCAACACCGCCTCCGTGGTGTAGAGACACCCACGTTGCGCCGCCTGCTGTATTCAATAGCGCATTAAGTAGCGGCCAATCCGATACGGCATCAGAGCCATCCATCATACCTTCGGTTTCTCTGTTCGGGCTGGCTACAGAGCCGGAGTCTAAGTGGTCACGGCCAATAACAACCGGTGCTTTAAGTTCACCGTTTTTCACCATTTCGTTGAAGGCTTGGCCAAGACGTTCACGGTCTTTTAAACCCACCCAACAGATACGTGCCGGTAGACCTTGGAACTGAATGCGTTCACGTGCCATGTCTAGCCAGTTGTGCAGGTGAGGGTTATCAGGGATCAGCTCTTTTACTTTCTGATCGGTTTTGTAGATGTCATCTGGATCGCCAGACAACGCTGCCCAACGGAATGGCCCTATACCTTCACAGAACAAAGGGCGAATGTAAGCCGGTACGAAACCAGGGAAATCAAATGCGTTTTCTACGCCTTCTTCCAACGCCATTTGACGGATATTGTTTCCGTAATCCAGTGTTGCAGCGCCGCGGTTTTGCAGCTCTAGCATGGCTTGAACTTGTACAGCCATTGATTGTTTCGCCGCTTTCACTACGCCGGCTTCATTTTGCAAGCGCATTTCTGCTGCATGAGACATGCTCCAACCTTGAGGTAAGTAGCCGTTCAATGGGTCGTGCGCAGAGGTTTGGTCTGTTACTACATCTGGTGTGATGTTACGTTCCACAAGCTCTGGGAAGATGTCTGCTGCGTTGCCTAGTAGACCGACAGAAATAGGCGTGTCGGATTCTTTGATCATCGCTAGCGCTTCATCCAACGATGTGGCTTTCTTGTCGACGTAGCCTGTGCGTAGACGGTAATCGATACGTGATTCATCGCACTCGACGGCTATCATAGAGAAGCCTGCCATGGTACCTGCTAAGGTTTGCGCGCCACCCATACCACCTAGACCGCCAGTTAAAATCCAACGACCTTTTGCCTCGCCGTTAAAGTGCTTTTTAGCGACCGAGACAAACGTCTCGTAAGTGCCTTGAACAATGCCTTGTGAGCCGATGTAAATCCAGCTACCTGCAGTCATTTGTCCGTACATCATCAGGCCTTCTTTATCGAGCTCATTGAAGTGCTCCCAATTGGCCCAATGTGGAACTAGGTTTGAGTTCGCAATCAGAACGCGTGGCGCATTTTTGTGAGTCGGGAAAACGCCAACTGGTTTGCCTGATTGAACGAGAAGAGTTTGGTCATCGTCGAGTCTTTCTAACACTTCAACAATCTTATCGAAGCATTCCCAATTTCGTGCTGCTCGACCGATACCACCGTATACAACGAGCGAGTGAGGGTGCTCGGCTACGTCTGGGTCAAGGTTGTTCATCAGCATACGAAGTGGGGCTTCCGTCAGCCAAGATTTGGCGCGCAGGTCGGTACCGCGTGGAGCACGAATTGTTCTGCTGGTATCAAGTCGTGGATCTTGTCCTTGGCGCTGTGTCATTTTAAGACTCCTTTAGTTTCACGTGTGTACCAAGTCTGTGCTTGGCTATTTCTACTCGAGTAAAGTGCTGTTCGAGTTAATCGTTATTGGGTTTGCTTATTTAGGCTTGTGGTCTTTCTCTGCCATGGCATTGGCAATGTCCCAACATAGGCGGGCTGCCAATCGAGCGGTTTGACTATCGACGTCATACGTGGGGTTGTACTCGGCAATGTCTGCCAGCATAAGCTTGTTTTTGTAATGTAGGATTCGGTCGAGAAACGGCGAAATGATGTCGTAGCTGACTCCTCTCGCTGCTGGGGCGCTTACACCCGGAGCTGTTGTCGCAGGGAATACGTCCAAATCAATCGTTAGATAGAGGTAATCGCAGTCATCGATAAAGTGCTGTAGCTGCGTTAAATGGTAGCTGTGGTTCATGTAGCAAAGCTGTTTGTCTTCCACATACCAAACGTTGAGTTCGTCCGCTTTCTGGAATAGCGCTTTGGTATTGCTGCTGCGACTGACACCAATGCAAGCGTAATGAAACTTCCAATCATTGCGTTGGCAGAAGTGATGAATTTGATTAAACGGTGTGCCTGAGCTTGGTTTTACATCTGCCAGCGAACTTTCAAAAGCGCGTAGGTCAAAATGTGCGTCGAAGTTGATTATGCCAATCTTTGGCCGCTTTTCTGGGTGATGAGTTTTGAAGTATTCGGCCAACCCAGAAAATGACGCCCATGCGATCTCATGCCCGCCACCTAGGACGACGACAGGTGAATGGGGTAGTGCCTGAGCAACTGTGGCCGCGCATTGCGATTGGCTGCTCTCTAGTAAGTCGTCTTCGCAAACGACAGTACCGAGGTCGTAAAGCGGCGCATTTTGGTGCCAAGCGAGATTGGCTAGGGCACGACGGATTAAATCCGGTGACTTTTTCGCGCCAATACGGCCTTTATTTCTGGCAACACCCGCATCGGTAGCAAAACCAAGGATCGAGACGCCTTCGCTTTTGCTCGGCAACTCTTCGACAGAAATATTTTTAATCACGTGGTGAACGCGTTTACCCAGTTCTCCATCTTCAGCATCATGACGACCTTGCCAGTGAAATGGAGCGGTATTCAGATCTGATTGAGCCATGTTACAGTCCTCCGTGAGAGACATATTCACCATTGACTATACGACCTACCAAACGTTTTGCGCCTACTTGGTAACTGAGGTCTGCTGGGTGTTCGATATCCCAGATTGAGAAGTCAGCGTCATAACCGACTTCAATCACGCCACGAGATTCCCCATAACCTAATGCTTTTGCTGCGTTTTGAGTGACGCCACGTAGTGCTTCTTGAGGTGTTAAACGGAACAGAGTGCAAGCCATGTTCATCATCAGGGTTAAATCTGCGAATGGTGACGTGCCAGGGTTGATATCCGTCGCTATCGCCATTGGCACCTTGTGCGTTCTAAGCAAATCGATAGGTGGTAATTGGGTTTCACGTAAGAAGTAAAATGCGCCAGGGAGCAAGGTTGCCACGGTCGAGGAATTGGCAAGCGCACGTACGCCAATTTCATCCAGATATTCAATGTGATCGGCAGAAAGACCATTGTATTGGGCGGTTAAAGCCGTACCACCTAAATCAGAGAGCTGCTCAGTATGGCCTTTTACATGCAAGCCATGCTTTTTTGCCGCCTCAAAGACCCGCTCGGTTTGCGCTAAGTTAAAACCAATCGATTCACAAAACACATCGACGCTGGTGGCGAGCTTTTCTTCTGCCACGAGGGGAATAATGTCATCACAAATGTGTTGGATATAATCGTCAGCACGGTCTCTAAATTCTGGTGGGAGTGCATGAGCGGCGAGTAGAGTTGTGGTGATTTTGACTTTGCGCTCTTGCTCTAAGGCTTTCGCTGCTCGCAGCATCTTGATTTCATCAGCTAGCGTGAGACCGTAACCAGACTTAACTTCGATAGAGGTAACTCCGCTTGCGAGCAATCCATCTAAACGTGGCAAAGCGAGTTCGATAAGTTGTTCTACAGTGGCGGCACGAGTGGCGTGAACGGTAGAGAGAATACCGCCGCCTTGCTTGGCGATTTCTTCATAAGGCACACCATTGAGGCGCATTTCAAACTCGTTGGCTCGATTTCCGGCGTACACAAGATGAGTGTGGCAATCAATCAAACCTGGCAACAAAAGCTTGCTTTGAAGATCAATGGTTTGTTCGTAGTGGTCTGGATTCAAAATGGATTCGGTATGTTCGCTATCGTTACCTTGTTCTTTCGTGCTGATGGCGACAATTTTTCCTGATCGAATTCCCACACGAGCAAGAGGGGAGGGCAGGTAACCTTGTTCTCCTTCTTGCATAGTGACGAGGCGTGCATTTTCAATCAGCAAATCCATTCTGATGTTTCCTTCTGATTTGTATCTTTAAATGTATATACAAATAAATAGGAGAAAAAAGCATCACTGACAAGACTAATGTTGCTGAAATGTGATCAAAACGAAGAAGTAATGCCTAGTTTACAATAAGATCTTAGAGCTTAATTTGTACTTATTGCCTGGGTGATAAAGTAACGCGGTGCTGACCAGTTTGTCTTGACTCCATGTGCGTCGGTTGAGCAGTAAGCATGGTTCATCAGCTTGCATTTTAAGATCTTGCTTCACGCGTCCATCTGGGACAATGGCTTCTACGGTATGTTCGATGGCGCTAAGAGGGCAGTTATTAGAAAGGTATTGGTTTGGTGTCATGCACGTGAAGTCTTGATTGAGGTAACTTGGTGCATATTGACTGTTCACCCAACGAAGTTCTAGCTGTATTGGTGTGCTATCTTCAAAATGAATGATCTCGCTGTAGAATACGGTAGTACCAAGCATGACGCCCAGTTTGGTTGCGATATCATCGTCCGCTTTGATTGCAATTTGTCGGAGAACTTCACTATGATGCTCTCGACCACGATTGCTGATCTCATCAGCAATGTTACGAATGTCTAATAGGGGAGATTCAGACTTCTCAGCCGGATCACAAACAAAGGTGCCGAGGCGAGGGCGGCGTTGCAGTTTGCCTTCGTTAACTAAGTCTCTAATGGCTTTATTTACCGTCATTCGACTGACTCCGAATTGTTCGGTCAGCTCAAATTCTGTCGCGATACGATGACCAACCATCCACTCACCCGAATCAATTTTATCGAGGATAAATCGTTTGATTTGCATATAGAGTGGTGCAGACATAAAGGTTTCCTTTTAATTGACTATACAAATAGTGCGTAATCTATAGACAAATTGCAAACAGACATACGTATTTTGTGCAGTGATAAAAGGAATTAATCCGCATTCTTGTCGTCTATTGCTTGTAGGAGTTTCATCAGTTGTGTAAACAGAGACTTATCAGAATAACGAAAACAGACAGTCACAAAGGAATCGCATGTTTAAAAAACTAAAAGCGTCACTCGGTATCGGCTCAGCAAAAGTAGATACGATTTTAGATGAGATGAGTGTGTATCAAGGCGCGACTTTGCGTGGTCACGTTCAAATTAAAGGCGGTGATGTTGAGCAACAAATCGATGCCATTACCATTAAATTGAACACAGAAATGAAAGTGGAAGAAGACGACAGCGTTAGTTACCAGACATTCACGATCGATCAATTGAAGGCGGTTGAACCTTTCATCATCCAACCGAATGAAGAAAAACAAGTGCCGTTCGAGTTAAAACTGCACGATGAAACGCCAATTACGGCAGTAAGCGCAATGAAAAACCAGTGCCACGTTTGGGTAGAAACCACATTAGACATCGGTTTTGCGATTGACCCACGCGATCGTGACTACATTGAAGTAAAGCCATTACCCACAGCATCACGAGTAATTGGCGCCATTGAGCAAGCTGGTTTTACTATGGTTAAAGCCGATGTAGAGAAGGGCTTCTTACGTGGTAACACATTCTCGTCACGTTCGGGTATTTACCAAGAGCTAGAGTTCCGTAATAACGGCTTCGTTTCCACTAAAGAAATCGAATTGTCATTTATATTGGATGGGGCAACGCTCCATTGCTTAGCGGAGATCGACCGCTCATTTAGCATGTCTGGTGATCAGTATCGTTCATTCTCTTTACCTGTTGATGCGACAGATTCACAGGTTGCAGCAGCAATCGCTCCGACTCTTAACCTGTAATCGCTTACTCTACGGTTCTCATAAGCTCTGATGGAAGAGAAACGCTCACCATCAGAGCTATTTTCATTTTTAGATCGCGTCGATTTTTTTTCAAAATTATTGAGGCTCTCATTCATTGAACAATGAAGTTTCAGTGACAAATTGAAATCGCTCTTTGCATTCTAAATGTGAGCTAGGTACAATCCCCTTCTCGATATTGGTCCGGTATTCGTGTTACCGAGCGGCCTTTACCGATTCTCGAAAAATCTTCTAATTTGAATAACATGTGTTGCTTGGTGTGCAACACCACTGTAAAGGATATAGCATGCCTATTATTACTCTTCCTGACGGCAGTCAGCGTCAATTTGACAACCCAGTTTCTACTATGGAAGTTGCGCAATCGATCGGTCCTGGTCTTGCAAAAGCAACTATCGCTGGTCGTGTAAATGGTAACCGCGTTGATGCGTGTGACTTAATTGAAGAAGACGCAAGCCTTGAGATCATCACAGTTAAAGATGAAGTCGACGGTTTAGAAATCGTTCGCCACTCATGTGCTCACCTTCTTGGTCACGCTCTAAAGCAACTTTACCCGCAAGCTAAAATGGCGATTGGTCCAACCATCGACAATGGCTTCTACTACGACATCGACCTAGAAGAATCTCTAACGCAAGACGATCTTGAAAAGATTGAAAAGCGTATGAAAGAACTAGCGAAGACCAAGTACGAAGTTGTAAAGAAAAAGGTTAGCTGGCAGGAAGCACGTGATACATTTGAATCACGTGGCGAACCATACAAAGTGGAAATCCTAGACGAAAACGTATCTCGTGATGATCGTCCAGGTCTTTACCACCATGAAGAATACATCGACATGTGTCGCGGTCCTCACGTTCCTAACATGAGTTTCTGTCAACATTTCACTCTATTGAATGTTGCGGGTGCTTACTGGCGTGGTAACAGCGACAACAAAATGCTTCAACGTATCTACGGTACGGCTTTCCACGATAAGAAAGCACTGAAAGCGCACCTTACTCGCCTTGAAGAAGCAGCGAAGCGTGACCACCGTAAACTTGGTAAGCAACTAGACCTATTCCACATGCAACAAGAAGCACCAGGTATGGTGTTCTGGCATCACAATGGTTGGTCTATCTTCCGTGACCTTGAAGTATTTGTACGCTCTAAGTTAGACGAATACGGTTACCAGGAAGTAAAAGGTCCACTTATTATGGACCGTGTTCTTTGGGAACGTTCTGGTCACTGGGACAAGTACGCTGATGCGATGTTCACCACTTCTTCTGAAAACCGTGAATACGCACTGAAACCAATGAACTGTCCAGGTCACGTGCAGATCTTTAACCAAGGTCTAAAATCGTACCGTGATCTACCGTTACGTATGGCTGAGTTCGGCTCATGTCACCGTAACGAACCATCTGGTGCACTACACGGCATTATGCGTGTACGTGGTTTTACTCAGGATGACGCTCACATTTTCTGTACTGAGAGCCAAATTCAAGAAGAAGTAACAAATTGTATCAAGATGGTGTACGATACGTACCAAACATTTGGTTTCGACAACATCGTAGTGAAACTGTCTACTCGTCCAGAGAAACGTGTAGGTTCAGATGAAATCTGGGATCAATCTGAAGAAGCATTGAAACAGTCTCTAGAATCAATGGAAATTCCATACGAGATTCAAGAAGGCGAGGGTGCATTCTACGGTCCTAAGATTGAATTCACGCTATACGACTGTCTAGACCGTGCATGGCAGTGTGGTACTGTTCAGTTAGACTTCAACCTACCAGGTCGCTTAGGTGCAACTTACGTAGGTGAAAACAATGAACGTCTTGTTCCGGTGATGATTCACCGTGCAATTCTAGGTTCACTAGAGCGTTTCATTGGTATTCTTATCGAAGAATATGCTGGTTTCTTCCCAACTTGGTTGGCGCCAGAACAGGCAATTCTTATGAACATTACTGATAAACAGTCAGATTATGTTCAGGAAGTAGTACAAAAACTACAAAAAAGTGGAATTAGAGCTAAAGCGGACTTGAGAAATGAGAAGATTGGCTTTAAAATCCGCGAACACACTTTGAAGCGTGTACCGTATATGCTTGTTGTCGGTGACCAAGAAATGGAAGCTGGCGAAATCGCAGTACGTACTCGTAAAGGTAAAGATCTCGGCAAATTTAAAGTGGATGATTTCATTGCATACATCCAAGACGAGATTTCAAGCCGTAAGCTCAATCTGGAGGAATAAGCTATTAAAGGCGGAAGACGCGGCCAACAGCCGGTAAAACAAAACCCACACCGTATGAACGGTGAAATTCGTGGCGTTCGTGAAGTTCGACTAACTGGCGCTGACGGTGAATCAGTTGGTGTTGTATCGATTCAAGAAGCGATCGCAGCTGCTGAAGAAGCAGGCATGGATCTTGTGGAGATCAGTCCTAACGCTGAGCCGCCAGTCTGTCGTGTTATGGACTACGGCAAATTCCTCTTTGAGAAGAGCAAATCTGCTAAAGAGCAGAAGAAAAAGCAAAAACAGGTTCAGATTAAGGAAGTAAAATTCCGTCCTGGAACTGATATTGGAGACTATCAGGTAAAACTACGCAACCTGACGCGTTTCCTTGAAGAAGGCAACAAAGTGAAGGTAACAATTCGCTTCCGTGGCCGAGAAATGGCGCACCAAGACATCGGTGTTGACGTTCTTCATCGCTTAAAAGAAGACACTGTAGACTTTGCTGTAGTGGAATCTTTCCCAAGTCGAATCGAAGGTCGTCAGATGATCATGGTTCTAGCCCCTAAAAAGAAGTAATTAACGGCTCATCAAGTAATTAAGACCTAGCCGTTTCCCTTTTAAAGGTAAGCGGTTGGGTTTTGTTCGCCCTAATTACGTTGTTTATTAAACCTACTCAATGCGGAGTTATTCATCATGCCTAAGATGAAAACCAACAAAGGTGCTGCTAAGCGTTTTAAGAAAACTGCTGGTGGTATTAAGTACAAGCACGCTACAAAACGTCACATCCTGACTAAGCGTACTACTAAGAACAAGCGTCAGCTACGTCCAAATGCAATTCTTCCACGTTGTGAAGTTGCTGCAGTTGTTCGTATGTTGCCATACGCTTAATTCTTTATAGTTATCAATCGTTTAGTTTAGGAGAAGCATAATGCCTCGCGTAAAACGTGGTGTACAAGCTCGTGCACGTCATAAGAAAGTTCTAAAACAAGCTAAAGGTTACTACGGTGCACGTTCACGTGTTTACCGCGTAGCTTTCCAAGCAGTTACTAAAGCTGGTCAATACGCTTACCGTGACCGTCGCGCTAAGAAACGTCAATTCCGTCAACTATGGATTGCACGTATCAACGCAGCATCTCGTCAAAATGGTCTATCTTACAGCCGTTTCATCAACGGTCTTAAGAAAGCATCTATCGAGATCGACCGTAAGATCCTAGCGGACATCGCAGTATTCGATAAAGCAGCATTTGCTGTTCTAGTTGAAAAAGCGAAAGCTGCTCTTTAATTAGCAGTTTAGGATTAAGAAAAGGAGAGCATTAGCTCTCCTTTTTTATTGCTTTCTGTTTCTCCTACCATAGACTTTCCCGTTTCCCGTTTCCCGTTTCCCGTTTCCCGTTTCCCGTTTCCCGTTTCCCGTTTCCCGTTTCCCGTTTCCCGCTTATATCCTAACTCTGACCAAATAAGTTGCTCCAATGGCTGGATTTGCTATTTTTCCTCTACTCATCACGTCATGGATAAGGAGCATCTGTGTTACCGAGCTATTGGGAATATCGCGTTCAATCATTCTGTTATCTACTGATGGTAGGGTTTATTAGGATTACAAACAAAAAAGGATTAGAAATGGACATTCGACAACTACAAGCCCATATAAAAGAGTTTGATCACGACCCGGAACAGAAACAGCATTATTTCCTCAAACTGATTGAAGAAGTGGGTGAGTTGTCTGAATCGATTAGGAAAGACGCCACAGGACAACCGACAGAGGACACAATTAAAGGAACAATCGCGGAAGAACTCTACGACGTACGCGTATACCCAAATATCCTCAATGCGCTAGGTTCAGCGAGATTGCATTGGTTTGTAGACGCGGCGGCGATTTAAAGATCTAGTGGTTCTAAATCGAAAATCGACAACAAAGTATACAAGCCAAGGCAACTCGCCCTTTGGGAGCGTGTCACTAACACTATTTCTTTGCCAAACAAAATGGAAATAGAAAGACTATTCCTCAAGTTGTTTGACTTTGAACTAGAGTCAGTGACAACGCTCTGAATCCTGCTCATTGAAGACGTTTGGGTATAATATGTTTGTGCATTAGCCAATGTTTATGAAATAGATTTAGAAAAAACGCACGAAGTGAAAGAGATATTGAATAAACGGAAATACAGCCGCTAGGGAAGGGGAGTCAAAATGGTTCAACGCATCAGTTACGAATTTTTGCCGCAAATTGCTGGTCCTTATGTCCATGCGGCAAGACATTGTGAGACCTTGTATGTTTCCGGATTGACAGCAATGGGCTCACCGAGCCAAAGTGAAAATCTAATCGAGCAAACAAAAACGATTCTGTCTTACTTATCGAAAATACTTGCGGAAGAACAAAGAGAGAAACGTGACCTCATCAAGCTGACGATATTTATAACCGATATAAACCAACTGTCAGAGATTCGCTCGGTATTATTCGACTTCTATGAGAGCTATTTACCGGCTTGTTCATTAGTCGAGGTGAGCCGTTTGATTCACCCCGACTTATCTATTGAGATTGAGGCAGTCATCTCATCTGAAGCATTATAGAGAGGCTTTAATGAAAATAAACCGCTTGGATCACCTTGTACTGACAGTTAAAGACATTCAAACCACACTGGATTTCTATATACAGGTTCTCGGTATGGAAAGTGTTACTTTCGGTGAAGGACGAGTAGCCTTGATTTATGGAAAGCAAAAGATAAATCTTCACCAACTAGGGAGCGAGTTTGAACCTAAAGCACGTCAAGTTGCTTCTGGCAGTGCTGATTTGTGTTTTATTACAGACACACCTATCTTGGATATTATCTCTCACCTTGAAGCTCATGCTATTGAGGTAATTGAAGGGCCTGTTCAACGGACCGGTGCAATTGGTAACATCCTATCTGTTTACATTCGAGACCCAGATGGTAACTTGATTGAGTTATCTAACTATCTTACTGAGGCTTAACATGATTTATTCAACAACCGAGACGATTCCAGGACGAGAAATCGCTGAGATAAAGGGTGTAGTAACGGGGAATGTGGTTCAATCTAAACACATTGGTCGAGACTTCATGGCGGGTCTAAAAAGTATCGTTGGCGGTGAGATTCGCGGTTATACAGAAATGATGACTGAAGCTCGAAATATCGCGATTCAGCGTATGGTCGAAGATGCAGCGAATATGGGTGCTGATGCGGTGGTTGGCATCCGTTTTACAACTAGCTCAATTGTTGATGGTTCTTCTGAAATTCTTGCGTTTGGAACGGCTGTGAAGCTCGTATAGTTGAAGAGGCTTTTGTCGTTTTAATACAGTGCAGATTGTTTTTTCGTTCGCTATTTTTTAGCTCCCCCCTTGTGTGTCATTCATGTCGGTGAGTTTGTCTCGCCATCTAGTACGAAAAGTCTGTCGACGTTGTCAATAAGTCCAAGACAACGTCGTTCCTAATTGGGTTCCTCTTCCTATCGTTTATATGCAGATCACCATTTCTAGGTATTTATTGTATCCATTCGTTGCTTTGAAATTTTGACTAAAGTGACTTCGATCGCACTACGCTGCTAAACCTAATTGTGTTCACGAACCATCAGTCCTGCTGAATAATTATGCCTTTTTTGATGAATTGTTTTTAGGGCAAATGTTCTAACGCATAATGCTTGTTTGAGTCGTAAACTCTCGCCATATTTTTACTTTCTAGGATTTAATGCGACGAATAGCATTAAAACTATGATGTTTATAATGTAATGAATTTGCCAAATATAATGAAACTGAATGCATTTTAAGTGCCAGCATTAACATCGTAAATGTGAATGAAAGTATATTAATTCAAAGTTTTCTTATAAAAATATGAACTTATGCCTTGCGAAGTGATTCTAAATTGTTACAAATACTATACAGCTGTAACATTGCCATAAGGAATTGTAGATGAGAGAACTCACTCCCGAGTACTTGTTAGCCGCATTACGACAAGCGATAAAAACTAAAGGGCTAACATATCGAGAGTTATCTGAGAAAATGGGCATGCCGTTGTCCACTTTTAAACGTCATTTAACTAGTACTAACCTTGCTCTAGATAAGCTACTCGAGTATTGCCGCGCGGTTGACTGCACCCTCGATGAATTGCAGAAGCTGGCAAATCAACTTCAAGCTGAGGATCAAGATTACTTTAGCCACACGCAAGACGAAGTCTTTTTCCAATTTCCTCATCTTTACGATTTTTATCGAGAGTTACGGATGCTTCGTGGGAAAGACGGCTATACCATCCTAATGAAAAAGTATGACCTCTCGAAACAAAGTATGTCGGACTATTTAGGCGCGCTAGAGTTACTTGATCTGGTTTATGTTGATGAAGAAAACAACATTACGCTGCATGGTCCGCTTTACTACAGCTACGCTGAAAACTCGAAGCTTAACGACAAGTACACAGAGATCATTAAG
The DNA here is from genome assembly GCF_026241575.1 of Vibrio sp. Sgm 5. Lineage (NCBI taxonomy): Bacteria > Pseudomonadati > Pseudomonadota > Gammaproteobacteria > Vibrionales > Vibrionaceae > Vibrio > Vibrio sp. Sgm 5. Next base: position 57,259 of record NZ_JAPHPY010000026.1, on the reverse strand, counting down.
GATCAAACGACCACGCACGAGAAGTGTGTTCGTGTTGCATTATCTCGAATGAAAATTACTGAAGAACAATTACTTACATTAGAAGAACAGGTCGCGAGCACTGTTCTCGATTTTCACTCCAAGAATGTCGTAGCAGAAAATTTCAATGTCTCCGATTTTACGAATGTCTTACTGGTTGCGGGACCACACCAACCTGTTACCTTCTCTGATGGAATTGTCCAAACTGATGGTAACTTTATTGAAGATATCCGATGTGCGATCGCTTCGGCTGGGGATAAGCCAAGCCTATCAATATAACTAGTAGTTATTTTTAGTGATTTATAGATTCATACTTGTAATGTGTAATTGATGAGCTAACATGACGATGTGTCAATTATGACGATTCGTCAGAAAGGTAATGAACTTTCTGCCAATCATATTCGTGTTACTATTCGTTAGCGTCACATGGGGATACGGATCAAAGAATTATGTTTAATTTTGGCTGCAAAAAGAATGACAAACAGCAAGACTGTCGTGTTGTTTCCGGCTTAACGAAGAAACAACAGGCGATTGCCGATCGTGAGGTAGAGTTGATTCAGCTTGCGAAGTCATTGGTGCAAGAGCAGGGGTTTGCAAATCTCACGATGGATAAGCTAACCGCAGCGAGCCCTTATTCAAAAGGGACCATCTACAACCATTTTTGTAGCAAAGAGGACGTGATTCTTGCTTTATGTATCCATTCATTGAAGAGTGAAGCCGTGTTCTTCGAGCGTACGGCAAACTTTGATGGTAATACTCGCGAGAAGATCATTGCGATGCATGTTGGGTATCGTATTTATGCTCGCATGGAGCCTGTATTATCAACGTGTGCAATTGTTGCTAAAACGCCGTGGGTGATAGAAAAAGCATCTCCAACGCGCCTTAACGAATTAAACCAGTTGGAAGAAGAAGTGATATCCGGTGCGGACGCTTTGGTAAACCATGCAGTAGAAATAGGGGATCTTAAGTTTTCTCCAGCTGTTGGCTCAGATGCTATTGTGTTTGCTAATTGGTCTATTGCGTTTGGCTCTAATGCGCTGGCGCAAAATGCATCGAACAGTCGTTGTATCCAGCGCCTACAAGACCCCTTCTCTGTGCTTCACAATGCGAATATGTTACTTGATGGCCTAGGATGGTTGCCGCTCTCAACAGAGTGGGACTACCGTAAAACTTGGCGTCGAGTGGAGCAGGAATTGTTCAGTGAAGAAGTTGCATTCTTAGACTCAGTGAATCGCTGATTCCCATGAATGCAAAAAACCAATCCAATAAAGATTGGTTTTTTAATCACACTATTTGACGGATCGTCAATAACGATTGTTTTTGCATCAATAATTTTATAAAGGTGATGCAACAACAAGGTTTAAAGCGAATCTGGATCGAGAAACAGTGAAAGCTGCTTTTTTGCTCCGTCTTTTGACGAAACGTCACAAAGGGAGAGTGTGATGAAACACCGCCAAGCTCAACAAACTTCCACCGGACAATGGGGGAAGATTCCAACCAAGTATAGTATCTGGGTATTGCTGGCAACGGTATTACTCGTGATTTTCGCGACCATCGGAGGAAAGAATCTCTATTTCCGTGGTGACTATAATATCTTTTTTGATGGCACTAATAAGCAGTTGCTTGCCTTTGATGAAATTCAAACGACCTTTGCTAAAACCGATAACTTAGCCATTGTTATTGCACCAGATAACAATGATGTCTTCACCCCAGAAACCCTCCAACTTGTCCAAAACTTAACGGTTGACTCATGGCAAGTCCCTTACTCAAGTCGTGTTGATTCCATTGCGAATTATCAACATACCGAAGCAATCGAAGATGATCTTCTTGTCGAAGACCTACTTTATGAAGACTATGAATTAACGTCGGCGCGCATTGCCAAAATTAAGCATATTGCCCTGACGGAACCAGTGATTAAAAACGCTTTGATTTCTGAGAAGGGCGACGTAACGATTGTAAACATCACGGTTCAATTGCCTGAAGTTGATAAGACCGCTGAAGTTCAAGAAGTGATGAACCACATCAATAGGATGATTGAGCAATACCAGCAGAATTACCCAAATGTTGAGTTTCATAAAGCAGGCATTATCGCGATGAACTACGCCTTTATGACGGCTGCGCAAGAAGACAGTTCTACGCTGGTCCCTACGATGTTGCTTGTTATTCTCGTGTTCCTAACCATTATGTTACGTTCTTTCTTGAGTGTGATTGCGACCTTGGTCGTGATTATCGGGTCCGTGATGGCAACTATGGGACTATCTGGTTGGGCAGGTATGTTCCTGAGTACGGCGACGGTCAATGTCCCAACTTTAGTCATGACACTCGCGGTTGCAGATTGTGTTCACGTTATCGCCACGATGCGTCAGTCTATGCAAAATGGATTTAGCAAAGCGCATTCGATAGAACGCAGTATTGCACTCAACTTCATGCCAATCCTTATTACTTCAGTAACAACGGCGATTGGCTTTCTGATGATGAATATGTCGGATTCTCCAGTGTTACGAGACTTCGGTAATTTATCCGCGCTGGGCGTCATGATTGCCTGTTTCTTATCTGTTACTTTTTTGCCAGCCTTATTAAAACTGTTACCGATACGAGTCAAACAAAATACATCGAAAAACGGTTCTGATTTTATGGATAAGCTAGGCGATTTTGTGGTGACAAATCGAAAAGCCTTGTTACCCCTTTCTGTTTTAGTGATAGTTGTCAGTGCGAGCTTAATCCCGCTAAACAAAGTGAATGATGAATCTGTGAAGTACTTTGATTCACGAAGTGACTTTCGCCAAGCCGCTGACTTTATGGAAGAGCGAATCAGTGGGATGACAAACATCAGTATTGCCATCAAAACTAATGAGTCGCAGGGAATAGCAGACCCAATATTTTTGAACTCGATTGGTCGTTTCACCGATTGGTTGCGTGCTCAGCCTGAAACTGATCATGTCGCAACTCTGGCGGATGTGTATAAGCGTCTAAATAAAAACATGCATGCCGACGATGATGCTTATTATTCACTACCACAAGATCGCGAATTAGCCGCGCAGTATTTGCTGCTTTACGAAATGTCACTGCCTTATGGGTTAGATCTCAACAATCAAATTAATGTTGATAAATCCTCAATTAAAATGGTTTTGACCGTCGATAACTTAGGCAGCGTTGAATTGGTTGACCTTGAGAATCGTATCTACGCTTGGTTTGCGAATAACGCTCCTCAATATGAAGTCGTTGCGTCGAGCCCTTCGTTGATGTTTGCCCACATTGGTGAAACCAACATGGCAAGTATGCTTTCTACCTTACCTATCACATTGGTGCTTATTTCTGCACTGCTCATCTTTGCGCTTCGCTCTCTCAAGCTGGGATTGATCAGCTTGGTGCCAAACATCGCACCAGCCGTCATTGGGTTTGGTTTATGGGCACTGATTTCAGGAGAAATCAACCTAGGATTGTCTGTCGTAGTGACGTTGACACTCGGGATCGTGGTCGATGATGCCGTGCACTTTTTGTCAAAATATCAACGCGCACGTAAAGAAGGGCAAACTGCCGAGCAAGCGGTTAGATATGCGTTCCATACGGTGGGGCGAGCACTTTGGATAACGACTGTCGTTTTAGTCGCAGGTTTCTCTGTTTTGGCAATGTCGAGCTTCCGTTTGAATGCTGACATGGGCCAACTGAGTGCGATAGTCATCTTTATTGCCTTAGTTGTGGATTTCTTATTCCTACCAACGTTATTGATGTTATTCGATAAAGAAGCTTATGCACAAAACAAGACAATAAATAACCCGGATACGGACTCACAGAAAAGTGTTACGGCAACTCAGTTGTAATTCTGAAAACAGACAAGGATAGAATGATGAATTTACTCAATACACGATTGAAAGTAGCGGTAATAGCAGCCTCTTTTCTCATGACGCCATTTTCTTGGGCTGACGAAGCCAAAGGTTTGGAAATTGCACAAGAACGCAAGGCTCGTGACGAAGGTTGGCGTGATTCTGTTGCGACAATGCAAATGATCCTGCGAAATGCTCAAGGGGAAAGCAGTACCCGAGCGATGCGCTTAAAGTCTCTTGAGGTAGTTGATGATGGTGACAAAGGGTTAACCATTTTTGATGAGCCACGTGATGTAAAAGGCACAGCATTCCTGAATCATTCACATACAGTGGGTTCCGATGACCAATGGCTCTATCTACCTGCATTAAAGCGCGTCAAACGTATTGCATCACGTAATAAGTCGGGGCCATTTATGGGCAGTGAGTTTGCGTACGAAGATCTAAGTTCGTTTGAAATTGAGAAGTATCGATTTAACTATCTCAAGGATGACGCTATCAAAGGGCAAGATACGTTTGTTTTAGAGCAAATTCCAACCGATAAAAATTCAGGTTACACCAAGCAAGTTGTGTGGTTGGACAAAGCGCATTATCGTCCAATGAAAGTAGAGTTCTATGACCGTAAAGGCGCGCTACTTAAGACTTTGGTTTTCTCTGATTACAAACAGTACTTAAATCAATATTGGCGTGCGCACACGATGGCTATGACCAATCACCAGACCGGCAAGAGTACTGAGCTGACAACAAGTGAGTTAACGTTCCAAACTGGATTAAAAGACACCGATTTCAACAAAAACATACTTAAGCGCGTTAAGTAAGGAGATCGAATGAGTAGGGTAAACATGGCCAGTATGATATTCGCTGGCCTAACCATTATGCCTTTCTCTGGCTCTTTATTGGCGGTTGAGTTAGCAGGACAGGTCAACATCGAGCATCGTCAGTTTTTCTCCGATGGTGCTCAGGGGCAGGGGAAAGGACAAGCTTCACTGGTTTTGCAGCCGGAGTTTTACTGGGACCTAAAAGATGGGGAAGCCAGTTTCACGTTCACTCCCTTTTATCGTTTAGACAGTATGGATGACGAGCGGACTCATGGTGATATTCGCGAAGCGTTGTATTTAACTTATTGGGATGACTACGAGCTACGTGTCGGCATCAGTAAAGTCTTCTGGGGTGTGACCGAGTCAGCACATCTGGTTGATGTCATAAACCAAGTCGATGCGGTAGAAGCCGTTGATGGTGAAGATAAACTCGGCCAACCTATGGTCCATTTTACGTCAGTCAAAGACTGGGGAGTGGTCGATGCCATGGTGTTGCCTTATTTTCGCGAACGAACATTTGCAGGCAAAGATGGACGTTTGAGGATTGATCCCGTTGTATCTGATGATGCGCTGTATGAATCTAGCCGAGAAGAAAAGCATGTGGATGTCGCTTTTCGGTACGCACAAATGTTTGGCGATTGGGATGTTGGCTTAAGCTATGTTTATGGAACAAACCGTGACCCGTATTTTCGGTTTGATCAAGGAGAGTTAAAACCTTACTACGCCCTAATGAGCCATGTTGGGCTGGATGTTCAAGGCATCGTGGGCGATTGGTTATGGAAGCTAGAGAGTGTCTACCGCGATAGCTTCGACAATCATGTCGGCGTCGTGACGGGTTTTGAATACACGATAGTAGGCGCTTTTGAGACAGTATGGGACGTAGGCATTATTGGTGAGTATCTCTATGATAGCCGTGGGAACAACGCGCAAAATATCGGTCAAAATGATGTCTTTGCAGGCATTCGTTTAGCGCTCAATGACGAAGACGGCACAGAAATCTTAACGGGTATAACGCAAGATCTCGACAACTCCGATGTGTACAACGCAAAACTTGAGGCTTCCAGCCGCATTTCAAATCATTTCAAGTGGCAAATCGATGCTTGGTTGTTTAAAAACGAAACGCCTACCGATCTGCTTTACTTCGCCAGAGACGATGACTTTGTCGAGCTATCTATTCAATACTATTTTTAGCATTGTCGACTGACCTAAAGTGTTTTCACTTGGGGACGAAACTGCAGTATTTATGCACAAAGCAGCAAGCCATAATCCTAGGGATTTACGTGCGAAGCTGCTTTTTTTGCGTTTTTGTGTTCTTTTTATTCAATAACCTCTTCTTTTCATAATTCAATTTGGCTTTGGTGGCGGGTTTGGCTACTATGTACAGCTATCAAAAAACCAATCACTCCCTTATGGATACTACCAATAGGTAGATGAGGAAACGATGCAACATCTAGAAGAGATCATTGCTAACGCGAGTGCAGCAATTGAAGCCGCAGAATCGCTAGTCGTACTTGATGAAGTGCGTGTTCAGTATCTAGGTAAAAAAGGTGAGCTAACTGCTCAACTTCAAAGCCTAGGTAAACTACCACCAGAAGAGCGCCGTGAAGCGGGTCAAGAGATCAATAAAGCGAAAGGCGTAGTTCAGCAAGCTATCGCAGCCCGTAAAGATGCACTACAACGTGCAGAGCTTGAAGCGAAGCTAGCAGCAGAAACGATTGACGTAACACTACCAGGTCGTCGTATCGAGAACGGTGGTCTACACCCAGTTACTCGTACTGTTGAGCGTATTGAAAAGTTCTTTGGTGAACTTGGCTTTAATACTGAGTCTGGTCCAGAAATCGAAGATGCATTCCACAACTTTGATGCACTAAACATTGCCGCTGATCACCCAGCGCGTACTGACCACGATACTTTCTTCTTCAACCCTGATTTGATGCTTCGTACTCACACGTCAGGCGTACAGATCCGTACAATGGAAAATGGTAAACCACCATTCCGTTTCATCGCACCAGGCCGTGTATACCGTAACGACTACGACCAAACGCACACGCCAATGTTCCACCAAGTGGAAGGCATGTTAGTTGATGAGAACGTGAACTTCGCTCAACTAAAAGGCATTCTGCACGACTTCCTATGTAACTTCTTTGAAGAAGAAGTAGAAGTTCGTTTCCGTCCATCTTATTTCCCATTTACAGAGCCTTCGGCTGAAGTAGACGTAATGGGTAAAAACGGCAAATGGCTTGAAGTTCTAGGCTGTGGCATGGTTCACCCGAACGTACTACGCAGTGTAGGCATCGACCCTGAGAAATACTCTGGTTTTGCATTCGGTATGGGTGTAGAGCGTCTAACGATGCTTCGTTACGGCGTAAACGACCTACGTGCGTTCTTCGAGAACGACCTTCGTTTCCTAAAACAGTTCAAGTAATCCAGGGGATAAATCACTATGAAATTCAGCGAATCATGGCTTCGTGAGTGGGTTAGTCCTTCGATTACCACTGACGAACTAACTCACCAAATTACAATGGCGGGTCTAGAAGTTGACGACGTACTACCTGTAGCAGGTTCGTTCAACGGCGTTAAAGTTGGTCACGTTGTTGAATGTGGTCAGCACCCAGATGCGGACAAGCTACGTGTAACGAAAGTTGACGTGGGTGAAGAAGAGCTTCTAGACATCGTTTGTGGCGCACACAACTGTCGCCAAGGTCTGAAAGTAGCAGTAGCAACAGTTGGTGCTGTTCTTCCGGGCGATTTCAAAATCAAAAAAGCGAAATTACGTGGTCAACCATCTCACGGCATGCTTTGTTCATTCACTGAACTAGGTATCGACGTTGAGTCAGACGGCATCATGGAACTAGCAGAAGACGCAGTAATCGGTACCGATTTCCGTGAATTCCTAGGTTTAGACGACGTAACGGTAGACGTAGACCTAACAGCAAACCGTGCTGACTGTTTCAGCATTCGCGGTATGGCACGTGAAGTAGGTGTACTAAACCGCGCTGACGTGACTGAGCCATCAGTAGAAGCAGTAGCGACTTCAATTGAAGACAAAGTGTCTATCGAAGTGAAAGCGCCAGCTGCGTGTCCACGTTACCTAGGTCGTGTGGTTAAGAACGTGAACGTTCAAGCTGAAACGCCACTATGGATGCAAGAAAAATTGCGTCGTTGTGGTATTCGCTCAATCGATCCTGTTGTAGACATCACTAACTACGTGCTTCTAGAACAAGGCCAACCAATGCACGCATTCGATCTAGCGAAGATCGAAGGTGGCATCGTAGTTCGTATGGCTGAGCAAGGTGAGAAGTTAACTCTTCTTGACGGCAGCGAAGCAGAACTAAACGCAGATACACTAGTTGTAGCAGACCACAACAAAGCACTTGCAATTGCAGGTATCTTTGGTGGTGAGGAGTCTGGTGTAACAACTGAGACTAAAGACGTTCTACTAGAGTGTGCATTCTTTGCACCTGACCACATCCGTGGTCGCGCACGTAGCTACGGTCTGCATACAGATTCTTCTATGCGTTTTGAGCGTGGTGTGGATTACGCACTGCAAGTAAACGCAATGGAACGTGCAACAGAGCTTCTTGTTGAAATCTGTGGCGGTGAAGTTGCACCTGTTGTTGCTGTAGAGTCTGAAACAGACCTACCTAAGCCAAACAAAGTTGCTCTACGCCGTACTAAACTAGACAACCTACTAGGTCACCACATTGTTGATGCTGACGTAGTAGAAATCCTTGAGCGTCTAGGTTTGACTGTTGAAGCTTCAGAAGAAGGTTGGATGGCAGTAGCGCCAACATGGCGTTTCGATATCGCTATCGAGCAAGACCTGATTGAAGAAGTTGGCCGTATTTACGGTTACGACAACATCCCTAACCAACACCCAGCAGCAGCGCTTAAGATGCACAACCACGTTGAAGCGGATCTTCCACTGAAACGCGTTCGTGATCTTCTTGTTGACCGTGGTTACCACGAAGCAATTACATACAGCTTCGTTGAGCCAGAGCAACAAAAGCTAGTTGTTCCAGGTGTTGAGCCGCTAATCCTGCCATTCCCAATTTCAGCGGATATGTCAGCGATGCGTCTTGGTCTTATCCAAGGTCTGCTGAACACGGTTGTTCACAACCAGAAACGTCAGCAGCCACGTGTTCGTCTATTCGAATACGGCCTACGTTTCATCCCATGTGAATCTGCAGAAAACGGTATGCGCCAAGAGCCAATGCTTGCAGGTGTTATCGCTGGTACTCGTGGTGAAGAGCACTGGGATATCGAAACTAACACGGTTGATTTCTTCGATCTTAAGGGCGATCTAGAAGCGATTCTAGAGCTATCTGCGAACGAAAAAGCATACTCTTTCGCTGCACTGTCACCTGAAAGCAAAAAAGCTAACCCAGCACTTCATCCAGGTCAATCTGCGACAATCATCGTAGATGGCAAAGAAGTGGGCGTGATCGGTACAGTTCACCCTGAGCTTGAGCGTAAGTTCGGTCTAAACGGTCGTACTATCGTATTCGAAATCGAATGGTCTGCAATCAACAGCAAAGTGATCCCAGAAGCGGTAGCACTTTCTAAATTCCCTTCAAACCGTCGTGATATCGCGGTAGTCGTGGACGAAGCTGTTGCATCTGGTGACATCGTTAACGCTTGTCTAGAGCAAGGTGGCGAGTTCCTTAAAGATGCGAAACTGTTCGACGTTTACGTAGGTAAAGGTGTTGAAGAAGGTAAGAAGAGCCTAGCCATTGCTCTGACTCTACAGTCACTTGAGCGTACGCTTGAAGATGCAGATATCGCTGGTGCGGTTGACGCTATCGTTGCTCACGTTTCTGAGAAGTTTGGTGCGTCTCTACGTGACTAATCTTGCGTAACGCATCTTCTTAAGAAATGAAAACCCTGCCAGTTTGGCAGGGTTTTTTGTATTTTTGGAATAGGGAATAGGGAATAGGGAATAGGGAATAGGGAATAGGGAATAGGGAATAGCTAGAGCCAAATTGTCTCCACTTTGATCCTCTCATCTTCAAAGAAAATCTTATTCACACCAATCTTTTCACTTCGGTTGTATTCGTCAATACTGTGGTCAAAGCCGTAAGCGGTGGCGGGGGCCATATGTTGAGTCACACCTTGCTTCGTCACCGTTAGTGCATCATGACCATGCCCGCAAATTACATCTTGAACTCGATGCTTAGCCAAAAGCGCAAGTAAGCTTGCATCGTTCTCCAAACAAATCGCTTTCATCCAGTCTGAGCCGACAGGAATAATGGGATGGTGGACAACGACAATCGGGTTGGTTGCATGGCGAAGCTGCCGTTTAAAGCGGGCAACTCCACGGTTATTAACTCGGCCAGAGCCAAGAGGATGGTGTTCATCTAATGGTTTAGCGCTCGAATCTAAAAACAATACTTGTCGCCCATGAATTTCCGCTTTTTCAACAACATGAATGCTGCTATCACGAAATTCTTCTTTCATTAGGATGAAGTCATCATGGTTACCTGCAATGGCATAAACGTGTTTGTTTTGGATATGTTTATTTAAGAACGCAAGCAAAGCTTGATAGTCGCTAGCCCTAGGGTTGCAGCATAGGTCTCCAGTCAGTAGGAGAGTGTCGCAGGTTGTTTCATTTTGAGTCGTATTAAGGGCTTTGCGAAGGCGGTTAAAGCTGGATTCATCGCTTAAGTGGCAATCACTAATTTGGATAACGGTACGCACGATTATGAAATAGCCTGACATTCTGTTGAGTTATTTAGTGCAGTGTAACATTGTTAATCGCTGTGTGGTCCGCGAGCTTTGATGCCTTTATGTCAATGAAAGCGTAAACATTAACAGTAATGGTAGCGTGAGAATGCTAAAGAAGTTACCAAATAGCACCATAGAGGCGACGGTCATCGGCTCTATGTTCAATCGTTCAGCAAAAAGATAATTCATCACTGCTGGTGGCAACATTGTAAATAGCACCATCATTTGCAATTGCATGGTTGGAAGTGGGATAAGCCAATAAATTACCGCAAACGCGACCGCACCAGTTAACAACGACTGCACTGTACAAAGCAACCCTACTCTCAAACCACCAAGTCTTAAGTTACACATCTGAGCACCCAGAGAAAGCAGCATGACAGGGACAGCGGCTTGTCCAAGTAAAGCGGTCGCTTCGTAAAATGGTGGCCAAACGTTGAATCCAGAAAGGTTGATAATGAGTGCTAAAGAAGCAGAGATAAAAATAGGCATTTTAAACATTTGCTTCAATGGGTTGCCACTACTTAGAAGCATCACGCCCAAACTGATATGTAAACAGGCAGAAACCACAAACAACAATACTGCAGAAGGGAGAGCTAGCTCTCCAAAAGTATAGGTGAACAACGGAATTGCAAGGTTTCCGCTATTTCTAAACATATGTGGTGGTGCCCACGCTTTGAAAGAGAGTCCTGTTAACTTGGCTATGGGTAGCATGAGTAATCCAGGGACGATAACAGCAATAATTGCGGCCAGTAGGAGGGGGGCTTGCCCAATATCAAGAGGCATGCTGACCAAAGACGAAAAGACCAATGCAGGAGTAAACACATCCATGTTGATGCGATTGATCGGCCGAAAATCTGGTTTGATATAACGTCCGACTAAATAACCCGCACAAGCTAAAGCAAAAACAGGGAACAGAATACTGATGACTTGGTGAAACATTGGGCGCTCTGAACGGGAGTTATTTATTTGCAAACAGTACCAACGTTTCTCTATGTCGTCATTGTTATCTCATCAGAATATTGGCACCGTTCAAGCTTTCTTTTTATGGAAAAATCAGCAGTATCTGCATTAAAAGTAACTTGAATGGTACTGGTCAGATCTATATTGCTCATCACTCAAACCACTGAAAAATTGGAAAGTTTTTTGTCAATTGTTTGTAAAGTGACCAGCATCTGACATTTTTGTTAAATAGTGATTAATGTTGTTTTTTGTTTTAAACTAGTAATTTGAACTGGATATTTTTCCTTGAAAAGAGAGAATTAAAGTAAAATCTCGAAATATTGGTGGGTAAAGTAGCTTCCTCTTCCAGTGAACGATATATTAGCAAAGAAAAAAGTTGGCGAAAATCATAAGCTTGGCATACACTTCCTGATGTAACCCCGATATGTTGTTGAATTGGTAGGGTAAAACTGCTCTGGCGCTACACATAAGGTAGCATTGTTTAACATAGCTTTGAGGAAAGTTTTATGGCGCTCACAAAAGCCGAACTTGCAGAAAACCTGTTTGATAAATTGGGATTTAGTAAACGGGACGCCAAGGAAACGGTGGAAGTGTTCTTTGAAGAGATTCGTAAGGCACTGGAAAGTGGCGAACAGGTAAAACTGTCAGGTTTTGGTAACTTCGATCTTCGTGATAAGAACGAACGACCTGGTCGTAACCCGAAAACTGGTGAAGATATTCCAATTACTGCTCGACGTGTCGTTACGTTCCGCCCGGGTCAGAAGTTGAAAGCTCGCGTAGAGAACTTAAAGGCAGACCAGTAAGCCATGTAACATGGATTGAGACCACGCTTTGTCGTGGTCTTTTTGTCTGTAGGTTTCGGTATTTACTAAAGAACAAATAAAAAAACCACCGCAATTTCGGTGGTTTTTTAGTATTAAGTACATCAGTTTATGTCAATTATGCCGCTTCTAAGTGTGTCGTTAGGTATGGATGCCATGCCTCTTGATACAAGTTTTTAGATTGCGTACGCATGTTTCTAATTGATGCCATTTCTAAGTCATTCAAATGGCGATCCTCCACTAGAGCTTGACGCTCTAATTTCTGAATCTGTTCATATAAGTCGTGTTCTGGACCGTTTTTTACATCCGCAATAGCTTTTAAATGCAGCTGCACTTCGGCAACGAGGTTGGTCTTAGGTAAACGAACTAAGAGGTTTAGGTCTCGATAACCGGAAGCTGTTGGTTTTTTAAAGCGGTTTTTCACTTTCACTATCGTTGTTTCACGCTCTAACGCTTCGTATACCGAAACCAAGCTTGCTACATCGTCAGCAACAATGGTTGCACGTGCTAAGTCAGTGATTCGGTTTACTTGACTGTCCAATTCGTGAACAATTTTCTCTTCGGCACGGTGCTGAGATTTAACGCCAGCAAAGTAAGGCTGAGCATCAGTAAGAAGGGCAGTACTTTTACAGATAGTCTCTAGCTCGAACTGCGCTTGGTGAGCTTTGCTGTAAAGTACGTCGAAATCTGAATAAGGCTGAGTTGGTTTGGAGTCGATTGACTGAATACCATACAAACCACTAAGGCTATGTTTGAACAATTTTGAACAAACTTCGTTTTGACTAGCTGAACGATCTTGTTCGTTATTTGTGACATTTGGAAGTGCGGCGAACGCCGGCGCACGGCTTAGTACTAGAAGCATCAATGCTGTAGTACGTAGAAATAAGCTCATTCACTCTCCTTAACTTGCTTGCACTTAGAAAATGGGTAACGAAAAGGTCACTAAGATTCGCAAATCAGGTACTACCTATTTAATGGGGGCTCTGTGAAAGATTCCAAGGCTGAGTTTTAACCTAATAGTAGAATCGTGTTCCAGATCACGATTTCGCTTGCCTTTATTCTGACAACCAGAAAAAGGAAGGGTTCATTCTTGAACGATAGCTATTCTACCAATGCTGTATTAACCAAAGATGAACAACATAGACAAATTTGAAAAAATCATTAGTCTTAGCCCACAAAGTAGCGTTAATGCTCATTGTATTTATCAGCCGACAAGTAGAAGTAAAATGAGAGATCAAGAATTTTGGCACAACAAATGGGCGAGTAACCAAATCGGTTTTCACCTAGATGATGTAAACCCACTATTGCCAGTATTTTGGCAACGCACCAACCCAAAACGTGAAGACATAGTGTTGGCTCCTCTGTGTGGTAAGTCTGAAGACCTAATTTGGCTTGCGACGAAACATGACGAGGTTCAAGGTGTTGAGCTAAGCCAAATTGCGGTAAGAGCATTTTTTGCTGAGCATTTCTATACCCCGACCGTTACGTCGATTAACGGCATGCATGAGCTGTATCAGTTCGACGAGCTGTCCATTTATACAGGTGACTTTTTTACTGCGCCAGTTTCTAAAGCCGATATCATTTATGATCGTGCAGCCTTGGTTGCATTGCCTCAAGAGATGCGAGAAGAATACGTAGTTCGTCTTAAGCAACTGTTGAACCCTGGCGGACGTATTTTACTTGTGACTCTTAACTACCCACAGGATGAGATGTCAGGACCTCCATTTAGCGTGCCAGTCGAAGAGATTGAACAGTTGTTTGCGGGTGATAAGGTAACTTGTTTGAATGTCGACCAAGCCGACGAAAACCATCCGAAAATTGCGAAGAAAGGTCTAAGTCGCTTCTCTGAAGAAGTGTACTTAATAGAGAGCGAATAAAGGGCTTTCGAACCCACAGAAAGAAAAAGCGCAGCCAAATTGAGCTGCGCTTTTGTATATATTGAGCTGATTAACGAAATCAGTAAACGATCTTTACTTTAGATGCGCTGTTCACTGCATCTTCAATCGAATCTTCAATCGTTTTACGGCGAGTTAAAACGACACCTAAGCGACGGCGACCGTCGATTTCTGGCTTACCAAACAAGCGAACTTGTGTTTGTGGTTGAGCCAGTGCTTTTGCAATATTATCAAAGCGGATATCGGTGGAGGTGCCTTGCCCAAGAATGACTGCTGATGCTGAAGGACCATACTGAACGATGCTGTTAATCGGCATACCAGTAAACGCGCGAACATGAAGTGCAAACTCAGACATTTCTTGAGAAATCATGGTTACCATGCCAGTGTCGTGTGGGCGAGGGGAAACTTCATTAAAAATAACCTTATCGCCTTTAACAAATAGCTCTACACCAAAGAGGCCGTAGCCACCTAGTGCATTAACGACTTTCTCTGCTGTGTATTCAGCCGCTTTGATGGCGTTGTCTGACATTGCTTGTGGCTGCCATGATTCACGGTAATCACCATCCTCTTGGCGATGCCCGATCGGAGCACAGAAATGCACTCCGTCAGCTGCGCGCACGGTTAACAGTGTGATTTCGTAATCGAAGTCAATAAAACCTTCAACAATCACACGTCCAGCGCCTGTACGCCCACCTTCTTGTGCATAATCCCACGCGGTTTGAACATCTTCTTCTGATTTGATAACGCTTTGACCTTTACCTGAAGAGCTCATCACTGGCTTCACAACACATGGGATACCAACATGTTCTACTGCCGCTTTAAAGTCCTCAAAGTTATCAGCAAACTGATAAGGGGAAGTGTTTAGCGCCAACTCTTCAGCAGCAAGGCGGCGAATGCCTTCACGGTTCATTGTTAACTTAGTTGCTTTCGCTGTAGGAACAACATTCAAGCCTTTCTCTTCTAATTCGACTAATTTGTCGGTCGCGATAGCTTCAATTTCAGGAACCACGTAAGCAGGTTGCTCTTTGTTGATGATCTCTTCCAGTGTCTGACCATCAAGCATGTCGATGACGTAGCTACGATGCGCCACTTGCATCGCTGGAGCATCGGCATAACGGTCGCATGCGATTACTTCCAAACCAAGACGTTGGCATTCAATTGCCACTTCTTTACCAAGCTCGCCAGAGCCCAAAAGTAATACACGGGTAGCATGAGTGCTAGTAGCAGTACCGAACATAGTGTTCCCTTACAAAATAAAGTGATGAAACAGAAATTGCAGAGGATCATACTGATTTTTACGGATGAAGCAAACGTTTGCGCATGGTTTTTGATAATAAAAAAGGCCCTACTTCAAGTAGAGCCTATCTCTTAAGCATCGTATGAATTAAACGTTCACAAAACTCACTGGAATATCAGGATTTAGTGCTTCTAGCGTTGATTGAGTATCAGCTAGGTGACTGATCTTGCCTTGTGAGTTTTCAACCAAGGCTGCTGCTTTGATGTCTTCAAACTGCTCACCCGACATCAAGATCTGAATCAGAGCAACTTGAAGTGGAGGAAGGCTAGGGTTGAACGCTGCATTCTCTGCATACGCGCCTTGGAATACGCGACCGCTGTTCATCTCAAGCGCAATACCGCTTAAGTTGTTAGTGTATGGCGCGTGGCTGATGTTCATCGCATTGACGGCTTTTTGGATTAAAGCATCGTCTTCATTACAAACAAACTCGTGCTTCACCTCAGCCATAAGACCTGACTCAATGCCTAGATCCGCTGGACCAAACGCTTCAGGAAGGTAGTGATGAAGTGACTTTTCTTCACGTTCTGGTAATTGGATCTTCAGTTCTTTCGCGGTGCTTAGTTCATTCATGAACTGACGGCAGTGACCACAAGGGCTGTAGTTGATGGTAATGTCTTTTACGCCATGTTCGCCTTTCATCCAAGCGTGGCTAATCGCGCACTGCTCAGCATGAACGGTTTGACCCAGTTGAACGCCGAAAAATTCCATGTTCGCGCCAAAATAAAGACGACCTGATAGGCCGCGAACAATCGCACCTACATAAAACTCAGAAATCGGAGCGTAAGAAAACGCTGCGGCAAAAGGAAGTAGAGCAACACGAAGCTCTTTGTCTGAAAGGTTGGTAGCGTTCAGCAGCTCATCAAACTGTTGCTCAGAAATAGTGGCATCAAAATCGTCAGCGAGAACGATAGGAGCAAGATGTGTTGAAAGTGCTTCAGGAGCGCTTGCTAGCGCCTGTTCAATGCGACTTTTCATGTTGAATCCTTGTTATTGCATGGACAGTTATTCTATGCGAAAGATGGAAATGTTCTGTGCTTTAGATCACGTTAATGTCTGTAATGACAATTTACGTTACATAGTTAGAGTGAGCTCACACATGTATTCGATTGCACAGAGGCTTAACGTTATCTCTGTCCCATAAATAACTATATCAACTCAGATTCATACTGCGAATTTTTTGGAAAGGAGTTAAAGCCAGCTCAGTCTATTTACGTCAAGAAAGAGCAGGCTTTGACATTTATCTTTATTGGTATAACCAAACAGCCAAAGCAAAGAAGCTTGGCGCAAGTATCGATGTGATAATACCGCACAACACGAGTGCGAGTGATGAAAAGGCAGCATCACCGGGTTGTTTCTCTGCGCAAGTTGCCGTACCAAGCGCGTGAGAGACGGTACCCATTGTTAATCCGCGCGCAATAGGGTGTTTGATGCCGATAAGATTGAAGATTGGATACGCCAAAATCGCACCGAATAAGCCAACAATAAGCACAAGAATGGCGGCAACAGCGGCTTCACCACCTAAGTGGCTAGAGATTTCCATCGCGATAGGGGTAGTTACCGATTTGCCTACTAAGCTTGCAATGAGACTGATGTCTGCTTTGAATGCAACGGCAATCAGTGTCGCTGTTAGCATAGACATCACGCTGCCTAAAGAACAAGCCAGCGCGATAATGCGCCAATTGGCTTTGATTTGAGGCAGTTGCTCATAGAGCGGATACGCTAGCGCAACAACAGCGGGTTGGAGTAAGAAACTGATGTACTCGTTATCGGCATAGTAAGTCTCGAACGGTACCTTCAAAAAGGTAAGCAATGGAATTAACACAGCAATACTGATCAGTAGCGGATTCGCGATAGGATTATTGACCTTAATGGCGATTTGACGTGCTGCTAAGAAAACAACAATAGTGACAATTAACCACATATTAATGCTTCTCCTTTAGCAAGTAATCTAAGAACCATGCCAAACTGATCAGTACAATCAGTGAGCCGCCAACTGCACTCGCAATAATAGGGAGCGCGTTTGCCAACAACATATCAAAGTGTTGCATCAAACCAACACTGATTGGGACGAACAATAAGATCATGTAACGAATAAAAAGCGTTGCTCCTGGCTTTACCCATTCAACTTTAACTAAGCCAAGGGTCATAGAGAAAAACAGCACAAGCATGCCAAGAACACTTCCGGGAACGGAGATGCCAGCGAATTTTTGAATTGTGTTGCCGATACCAAGTGCTCCCATAATAAGTGCGAGGGAAATAAGCAAATGGATCAGCTGTAGTAATCGGTCTTTAATCATTTTGACAGCATATAAAACAACAAACACACCCGAAGGTGCGTTTGAACAAGGTAAGAAATTAGGAGGCTAGGCTCTCTACGTAACGATAGACAGATTTTAATAGTGCTATCTTCTTTTCGTCACTTTCATGTTCGTGAACTAAGTTTTCTAAATTCAGCATGTACTCTTCAATTTGGCTTTCGAAAACTTCACGACAGTGTTGTGCCCAACGTCTTTGCTCTTGTTCATCCAGTGTGCCAGCGTAGTGACGGGCACGGTAACGGAACAACAGTGGTTTAATTCGTTTATCGTCGAATTCGATATCAAGCGCTGCGAGGTTGTTTGGATCCGTTTCTCGGATGATATCCATTGCTGCTCGATCGGCTGGGGAGAAAAATCCATCGTACAGCTGCGTATCAACGTCATCGCTCTTTTCGAATTCACGCTCAATAGAGAATAGACTAATAAGTTTGTCTCGGATCTCTGGATGCTGACGAAGTAAAGCAAGATTGCTTAAGCATTTTTGGCGATCAATACCAATCAACTCTGCGTTTTCGGCTGTCAAAGTCTTTGCAGGAGCAAGAATAGGGCACTTATTCAAATGCACCAGTTTGACAGGAACAGGAAGCAAGTCTCCTAATTCATCGCGTTTGGTGTACAAGCGTTCTTTTAGCTCTTCTGCCGAAAGGTCGAGGATCGGCTGAGGATCTTTTGCCAAGTCGATCGTGATAACGGCGTTGTTGTTTGTTGGATGCCAAGCGACAGGTACGATCCAGCTTGTATACTGGCATTCACGCCCTAACATGCCAGAAACGTGCATTAATGGTGTCATGTTGACGATATCAACAAGTTCGTTCAGTTTGCGTTTGTTACGCATAGAGAAAAAGTAATCAAACAGCTTCGGTTGTGCCGCTTTGACTTTCTTCGCCATTTCGATGGTCGCAATGACGTCGGCCATCGCATCATGGGCGTTACTGTGCTCGATACCGTTGGCTACCGACAAGTGTTCCAATTTAAAGCTGGTAAAGCCTTCATCATTTTCTGGCCATTCCACGCCTTCTGGCCGAAGCGCATGACATGCGCGCATTACGTCCAACAAATCCCAACGTGAGTTGCCGTTCTGCCAGCTCCATGCGTAAGGGTCGATAAAGTTACGGTAACAGGTGTAACGTGTCACTTCATCATCGAAACGAATACTGTTATATCCAAGGCTAGTTGTCTTTGGCTTCGAAAGCTCTGCATGGATCTTAGCGATAAACTCAGGCTCAGGTAAGCCTTCTTGCATTGCTTTTTGCGGCGTGATACCGGTAATCAAAGCTGCTTCGGGAGAAGGGAGGTAATCAGCAGGTGGTCGGCAATACATGACTAATGGTTCGCCGATGATATTGAAGTTTTCATCTGTACGAACACCAGCGAATTGGCTCGGACGATCTTTGGCTGGACTTGTACCCCAAGTCTCGTAGTCAAAGAAGAAAAAAGTGGGCTGATTATCTTGGTGCATTCTGCTTACCGTTTACGGAACCGATGGGAGTATTAGACCATTCAACGCCTTGACTCGCAACGAAAGATGCAAGGTGAAGTTGTGAAAATGAAAAAGAGGTCGTATAAGCATCAGCTCAATAATTTATGTCTGGTTAGCGTGTAAGCAGTAAGGTATTTCTTTATTGAAATAACTGGCGCTATTTGAGCGCATATCGAGTGCTGTGTATTTTCCTAACCAAAATCCAGTGTCATTAATAATCGGGTTTCGTTAGACATAATGTTCGGTGAGCGGTGTACCAAGCCCTTATGCTCATTACCTATCCAGCGCCCACCCTTAAGAAGGGCAACATCACCACAAGCAAGTTGCTGTATATCAGACTCTACGTCATATAAGCCCGACTCTGAATCTGGCAATCCGTTACTCCCGCGCCCCAATTTAGAGCGATCGACAGTACTATTTTGAAGCCATTGCGTGCCGCTACCAAAATAGCTCGTAACCAATCGGCAAGGTACTTGGTCAACGTGAAAGCGGGGACACATTGCGCTATTAAGCGTTACGAGGCGTAATCCTGCATCTTTTAGTTCAAACAAATAGCAGAACATATCAACCAACTCAGCAATATTTCTTAGTAGCATTTCTGGCGCTTTTCCGTCAGTTGCGAATTGCAACGTTTCTAAAGCATTTTCGGGGGAGACGCTCAACGACTTACCAAAGTTGGGGGTTGATGTAACAAACGCTTTGCTTGCATCAATAAGTTGTTGATCAAATTGACGCTGCCAAATCGCGATATTTATGTCTTCTTGATAAATGTCTGCCAACACCGTCGGTTCTTTCCGCGCACTGAAACATGCAGTTTTGTGTGTGTTTCCCAAGGCTTCAGTTGTAATGGACTCGGTTAAAGTTGAAGTCATGATATAACCTCCGATGTTATTCGTATGCGGCTTTAGTTTGTTGAAGTGTTATATCATAACAAATGTTGCTAACAAACCTATTTGCCGTAAATCTTATTTAGACTCTAGTAAGTCTTTGAAAGAGGTTGGGGAGATTCGCCATGGTTTTATTTTAGCGAGTCTGAAAACCAAAAAAGCCGAAGGGAAAACCATCGGCTTGATTATTTGAGTGGTTGAAACAGTGAGTGATCTACGCTTTTTGTTCTTCCAATCGTGTCTCTTTTTCAGAAGACTTCAATAGTCGACTAGTAATCGTACCTGCTGTCATCGCACCAGAAACATTAAGTGCAGTACGCGCCATATCAATTAGTGGTTCGATAGAGATAAGTAACGCGGCAATCGTTACTGGCAATCCCATTGCAGGAAGTACGATAAGTGCAGCAAACGTTGCGCCGCCGCCGACACCGGCAATGCCAAATGAGCTGATGGTGATAATCGCAATCAATGACAGAATGAAGTTAATTTCTAAAGGGTCAATGCCTACTGTCGGGGCAACCATAACTGCTAACATCGCAGGGTAGATACCAGCACAACCATTCTGACCTATTGTTGCGCCAAACGATGCCGAGAGGTTAGCAATTGCAGGTGGCACATTAAGCTTAGTGATTTGCGCTTCCACGTTCAGTGGAATCGTTGCAGCTGAACTGCGTGATGTAAATGCGAAAGTTAGTACTGGCCAAATCTTCTTAAAGTACTCTGTTGGGCTCACACCAACGAAGGACACTAGCAGTCCGTGTACAAGGAACATAAGCAAAATAGCAACGTACGATGCTACGATGAAACCCAACAAGTTAAAGATGTCACCAGCACTTGAGGTTGCGACCACTTTTGCCATTAATGCCGCGATACCGTAAGGCGTTAATGCCATGATCATCTTAACTAAACGCATCACGATAGACTGAGCGGCTTCAACGAAAGTACGAATAGGAGATTCCAATTCTTCTTTTTCTGCCATGACTTTTCGTGCGGCGATACCTACCAAAACACCAAAAATAACCACAGCAATGATAGAGGTCGAGCGTGACCCCGTTAGGTCAGCGAATGGGTTGGTTGGAATAAAGCTAATTAGCATTTGGGGAATAGTCAGGTCACTCACACTGCCTGCTCGGCTCTCTAATACAGCAATACGAGCGGTTTCGCGCGCACCCTCGGTCAAGCCCTCTACTGACAAGCCAAACGTTGAGGTGACAACAATACCAATAAGTGCGGCAATCGCGGTAGTTACTAATAAAACAGAAATCGTTAGGCCAGATATTTTGCCCAGTGAGCCGCCTTTCTCCAATTTGACTACCGCAGCAATCATAGAGACAAGTACTAATGGCATTATCACCATCTTCAACAGGCCAACATAACCACTGCCAACGATGCCAACCCACTCAAGCGTTTGAGCAATCACAGCGCTGCCCTCACCATGAATCAGTTGTAGAGCAAGACCGAAAAGTGAACCGGTAACCAGGCCGACCAGAACAAGACGAGATAGGGTGTTCTGTTTTTGTTGCTGGCTAAAAAGTAAGAATAGTATGGCGACAAACACCGCCAGAGAGGCAACCACTGAAAAATTCATAATTTGACCTTATCAATCAGCGCTAAATGCTGACTGTTTTTTTATATAGAGCTATAAACTGATGGCGTAAGATAACGTTCGGGATATAACTTTAAAAATGAAAAACAGGTATTAGATAGATCTAAAATGAATATAAATACGCGACGCACTTCTCGTTAATCATTGATTTAGAGCGAATTCCAACCAGATTTCTAATCGTAGTGCTTTATGAGGTCGAGCATTTCTCTCCGATGCAAATAAACGATAGGGTCTTGTTGATAGCTGAAAACTTGGTAAATCATCGCTTTGGCTACATCTTGGGCATGAATTGGCACAAAGTTAGCCAAATTACCCAGCATAAGTGGCCTTATGACTTTGAAAAGCGTTTGAATGAGCTTTTCATCAGTTCGGGGGTTTTCACGTTGACCGACTAAGGGGCCAGGTCTTGCAAACACCACTTCATCAAAGCCCATTTTCTCGATGTTTTTTTCCATGTGGCCTTTGCAAGCAAGATAGTGGGATGATGAAGAGGCTTTTGCACCCAAACTCGATACGACTGCAAGTCGTTTTACGCCAATCAACTTCATTTGCTGAGCCACTTTACACACCAACTCAACATCGATTTTCCTTAAACCGTCTTTACTGCCGGCTTGCTTCAATGTTGTACCAAGACAAATGAAACCAACACGAGGGGTTGGTTGTTGTTCGTCCCAGTTATGAATGGTGAGTTCGGCATCGAGAAGTGGGATGATTTTATTATCAGGGTCGGCAATGTCAGTGAGGGCTCGTCGAGAAAGGGAATATAGAGTTTCGATGCTAGGCTGTGAGATCAGTTGATGGATGACTTCTCTACCAACCAACCCTGTTGCGCCAGCGATAATGACACATGCATTTGAATCGTTACTCATTGTATTCTTCCTCATAGAGAACAGTTGCTTAGGCTATTGTAGCTTAATTGTTCAGCCAAGCATTAGGCATGCTCTCAATGTTTGACGCACGACCCGTTTGCTCCCTCTTCAAACCAGGCAAATAAAAAGACCCGCGGGACAAACGGGTCTTTTTTATTAGGAGAATGATAAGGGTATGGATCGCCGAGGTTGGCGGGTTGGGTTAGGCTTGCCTCTCTTAGCGGGGCGACGACTTTGATTGGCAAACATAATTTCTCGCTTTTTTCGTTAGGGACAATTCTCTAGTGCATCAGACATGCCAACATTGCTTTGAAGGAAAACGATAGTCAAAATCATGAGCAGCTCATTGGTTGACTGATTGCGCATAATGTTAAATTAATTCAATTAAAACATGGTTTTATTGAAGTTTTGTATTTCTGGTTTTGACTAGTTGGTTTTAATTTCAGCTTATCAATAGTGCCTTTTTTATTTATTTAATGTCGCTTTCAACATTCATCATGAATGAAAAGTGCTCTCTTAATTTTCATTTTTATCAATATGACAGTCGAAATGACAAAAGTGCCAGTCAAAAAGAGAAAATTAGGTGAAATTGCACACAAGAGGCGTACACTTGTTGTCTTTAAAAAACGAGCCATTGGCTCATTCGAGACTTTTCAGACCAAGGACGTCGTATGAACATAGATCTCAGTACGCTTGCGCCAACGCAGGTGTACCATTTGATGACTCAAACTGTCATTCCTCGCCCAATCGCTTGGGTGCTCACAGACTCAGGTGAGAAAAACTTCAATCTCGCTCCATTCTCCTACTTTACTGCAGTCTCCAGCCACCCACCTTTATTGATGATTTCTGTGGGGAAAAAGCCCAATGGTGACATCAAAGACACCACGCGAAATGCATTAGAGACAGGTAAGTTGGTTATCCATATTGCACCCAGCGATCTCGCGGATAAAGTCACTTTATCTTCTGCCACATTAGAACATGGGGAATCTGAACTGGAGACGACTCAACTTGAGACGATTGATTTCCAAGGTTTCGAATTACCACGCCTAGAGGGCGCGCCAATTGCATTCGGCTGTAAGTTGCATGAAGTGATAGAGATGGGGGAGACACCACAAAGTTTGATCTTTGCAGAAATTGAACTCATTTATGTCGATGAACGGGTCATATCCATGGAAGGTGATCGTTTAAAAGTCGACGCTCTTGCGGTTGACCCATTAGCAAGGCTTGGTGGAAATGAGTACGCCACGCTAGAAAAGACGTTCTCTGTTGCTCGTCCAAAATAAAGAATAAGGAATCATCATCATGGATCGCTCTTTTGCCTCAGAAATTCAAGCTCGCATTGATAACAAAACCAAACCGTTAGGCGCTCTTGGTTTGCTCGAAAAAGTGGCGCTAGAACTGGCGTTAATTCAAAGCCAAGATAAGCCTCAAGCGGTTGAAACAATAGAAATTCGCAAACCAACCATGTTGGTATTCGCTGGTGATCACGGCATCGCAGAAGAAGGGGTGAGCATTGCGCCAAGTGCTGTGACTCAACAAATGGTGGCGAATTTTCTCGCTGGTGGCGCCGCCATTAATTGTTTCTGCGATCTCAACCAAATTGACTTTAAGGTCATTGATTGTGGCATGTTGTCACCGATCGATACCTTAGTTCCTGACTTTAAAAATCATCCCAACTTGATTAAGAAACGTCTGGGAAATGGCACGGCAAACTTTGCTAAACAAACGGCGATGTCACTAGAACAAGTCGCGCTAGGTTTGGAATATGGTGCCCAAGTCGCGCAGCAGGCGATCCTTAATGGCTCGAACTTATTGATGTTTGGTGAGATGGGGATTGGCAATACCAGTTCTGCATCGGCATTGTTAACTGCTCTGAGCCCATTGGAAGTCGACCATTGCGTTGGCTATGGTACGGGTATTACGCAAGAGCAGCTAAACCGTAAGATCAAGTTAGTCGCACAAGGTGTGAATCGCTGCCGTGACCTTGATTGCAAAGGCGCACTGGCACAAGTCGGTGGGTTTGAAATCGTGCAAATGGTTGGCGCATTCTTTGAAGCGAAACGCCACAAAACGCCTGTTTTAGTCGACGGATTTATCGTCTCTGTAGCCGCTTACGTCGCGACTTTATTGGATGAAGAGACGCGAGATTACATGCTGTTCGCTCATAACTCAGAAGAGAATGGGCACAAGTTTGTGCTGGAATGTTTGCAAGCGGAGCCTCTCTTGGATCTTGGTTTGCGTTTAGGTGAAGGAACTGGAGCAGCGCTTGCTTTGCCACTGGTAAAAGCGGCGGCTCAGTTTTACAACAACATGGCAAGTTTTGAGAGTGCGGGAGTGACGGTTTAGTGTCTGCTTCTGAGAATACCCACATTTCAGAGACTCGTTCTTTGCGCTATCAGAGTGAGCTTTTCTTACTCGCAATTAGCTTTTTCAGCCGTATACCTGTGCCCGCAGATTTACCTTACAGTGAAAAGCGCATGAACCAAGCAGGCCGATATTTTGCTTTGGTCGGTGTGTTGCTTGGGCTACTGTGCGCAGCTGTGTTTTCACTGGCAAGTTTATTGTTCCCAAACTCAGTTGCCATCGTGTTAACTATGGCTTTTAGCCTATTGCTTACCGGCGCGTTCCATGAAGACGGTTTAACGGATATGGCGGATGGCATTGGCGGTGGTATGACGTTAGAGCGCCGCTTAACCATCATGAAAGACAGCCGCATTGGGACGTACGGCGCGGCAACGCTAATGATGGCGCTGCTGGCGAAGTTTGTATTTTGGAGCGAGTTAGCCAATGAACCTCAATTTTGGCTGATGATTGTTGTGGCGTACACCGTGAGCCGAGCACTGGCTGCCACTCTCATATACGACATGCCTTACGTTAGTGACGCGGATACCTCGAAAAGCAAACCGTTAGCGAATAAACAATCGAGCTTAGAGGTCGCGATACTTCTCTTAACTGGTGGGTTTGTCGCGTTGTTATTGGGCGTGACTCAGGCTGCTGTGGTTGTATTGGTATTGGCACTGTTTCGTGTGGGCTTTAAACGCTGGCTGACCAAACGTATCGGTGGATTTACTGGCGATTGCCTCGGTGCCGCGCAGCAGCTTGCAGAGTTGCTTGTTTATCTCACTCTTATCGCATTTAGTCATTCATTATGAAGCAACTTATTCTAGGTGGTGCGCGTTCGGGAAAATCGAGCTTAGCAGAGAGCAGGGCGCAACAGTCAGCACAAAACAAAAACGGAACGCTTCACTATGTGGCGACGGCATTGCCTTTTGATGAGGAAATGAGGCAACGCATTGCTCACCATAAACTGCAGCGAGGGACCGGGTGGATTGAACATGAATGTCCGCTTAACTTGCCTGAGCTCATTTGTGAGTTTTCGTCTCAAGATGTCGTATTAGTTGACTGCCTTACGCTTTGGCTCAACAACTGGATCTTTGAACTCGGTGATGACTGCTGTAATGAGCGGTTAGAGGAAAAAGTTGAGCGGTTGGTAAATGCGATAGCACAATCGGAAGCGACGCTGATTTTTGTCTCTAACGAAGTCGGGATGGGTATTGTGCCGCTTGGCGTCGTCAGTCGTTACTTTGTTGATAATGCGGGACGGATGAATCAAAAACTGGCGACCGTATGTGAGCAAGTCACGTTTGTCGCTGCGGGCTTGCCGCTTGAGCTCAAACCACAGGAAGGGAAGAGATGAAAACGCTGAATATCTATCTACTGCGACACGGAAAAGTGAGCGCAGGCCCAGGTTTACACGGACAAGCCGATTTAAAAGTCGATGAAGCAGAGCAACGCAAAATTGCTCAAGCGTGGCAACAAACGGGTCGAGAAGTCGAAGGGGTCATCAGCTCTCCTTTGTCACGTTGTCACGACCTTGCTGAGATACTTGCTGAGCAGCAACTTTTGCCTTTGATTGTGGAGCCACAACTTCAAGAGTTGGATTTTGGCGATTTCGACGGCATCCCATTTGACATGCTTTCTGAGCACTGGAATAAGCTTGATGCGTTTTGGAAAGCACCGGCACAACACACCTTACCGAATGCCGAGAGCTTGGATGATTTCTCTCATCGTGTAACTTGTGCTTGGTCTCAAATCATTAATGATATCAATGACAACTTGCTAATTGTCACGCATGGTGGCGTAATTAGAATAATTCTTGCCCATGTATTGGGTGTAGATTGGCGCAATCCGCGATGGTATTCGACATTAGCGATAGGAAATGCGTCAGTAACACATATAACAATTACCATCGATGATCAGATTTACGCCTCAGTTCGTTCGATAGGCGTACCACTATTTGAAAATTAGTCACGGAAGTAGCCAACGCTTGGATCTCGACCGAGTTTAAGAGAGAAAAGGGCTGGCTCGATTACATCAAAAGGAACCATAAATGACCGCTCCTAGCTGGGATTTATCCATCGTTTATAACGATCTCGCTGACCCACGAATTCAAGATGACATTGCCCTTGTAGAGCAATGCATTGACCTACTCAATAAACAGTCTGCCGATTGTAACTCTGTTGAAGTGATGCAAAACGCAATCTTAACCAGCGAGGCGGCAAGCCGTTTGGCTGGCACTATTGCGAACTTCGCTAACTGTTACGCGTCAGTGGATGCGACAAATGCAGAGGCGAAAGCACTGCTAGGTCGTATGACGCGTATCTTCTCCGAGCTTTCTCAAGCTTACAGTGCCTTTGAGCTTAAATTGACTCACGCTGATGAAGAGTTCATTACTCGCGTTTTGGATCATGAAAATCCAGACATTAATGGTCAGGCGTTTTCAATCCTGAACTCTCGCAAACTGGCTGACACACGCCTAAGCACCGAAGAAGAAAAGTTGTTAGCCGCAATGAGCGTGGATGGGAAATCGGCGTGGGGCAAGCTTTACAATAACCTTACAGGTTCATTAAAAGTTCAATTAGAACATGCGGATAGCGAGATCGAAGAGCTCGGCTTCTCCCAAGCGGCAAGTATTCTTTATGGCTCGGAGTTTGAGCGTCAAGAAGGTGCTTGGCGTGGTGTGCAAAAGGCGATGGCCACACATCAAGAATCGTTCGCAGCGATTCTCAATGCACTTTCAGGCTGGCGTTTAACGGAAAACAAAAAGCGTTCTGTTAAACGTGATGTTCATTTCCTTGATCCAAGTTTGCATGGCAGCCGAATCAAAGCTGAAACGCTTGACTCAATGATGACGGTTGCAAAAGACAGCCGTGACATAGGCCAGAAAGCGGGCTTACTAATGGCAAAAGTACATGGTTTTGATGAGATGAAACCATGGAATCACCTCGCTGCGATGCCTGCTCTAAGTGGTGAAACGAAAGTTTACCCTTTTGATGAAGCAATCGACGTTATTTGTGAAGCGTTCGAAACCGTGAATCCAGACATGTCCGAGTTTGTCCGCATGATGGTACAAAACGGCTGGATTGATGCCGCGCCTAATGCCAACAAACGCCTTGGCGCATACTGTACTAAGCTGCCGGCGACGCGTACGCCGCTCGTGTTTATGACTTGGAGTGGTAGCCGCTCAGACCTGATGACGCTTGCTCATGAGCTTGGTCATGCGTTTCACAACTGGGTGATTCGTGACTTGCCGCTTTGCCAAACGTACTACCCGATGACGTTGGCAGAAACTGCCTCGATTTTCGCTGAAAACATCGTTCGTGATCATTTAATTTCAAAAGCAGAAAGTGTGGATGATAAGCTCGAAATGCTGTGGGAAGAGCTCTCTTCGGCGTTGGCGCTGATGATCAATATTCCAGTTCGTTACGAATTCGAAAAAGCTTTCTACGAGCGTCGCCAAGAGGGCGAACTGACAGCAGATGATTTCTGTGAGCTAATGTCAGAAACGTGGAAAGATTGGTATGGCGATGTGATGAGCGAGGCTGACCCTTATTTCTGGGCGAGCAAACTGCACTTCTCAATTTCTGGAGTGAGTTTCTACAACTACCCATATCTGTTCGGCTTCTTGTTCAGTAAAGGCATTTACGCGCAGCGCGCTTCGAAAGGTGAGAGCTTCTACAGTGACTATGTGGAATTGTTGCGTGATACTGGCAATATGATGGCAGAGGACGTAGTAGCCAAACACTTATCGATGGATCTTACGCAACCAGAATTTTGGCAGCAGAGCGTCGAACTCGTTCGTGACAAAGTAGACGAATTTGAACGTTTACTCGCACAACGTAGTGAGTAAGTACGAAAAGTTGATCAGATCGTGATGATCTTATTTAGGGCTGTGGTAAAGTTCACAGCCCTAACACTTTGTAATTGTTCAAAAAACATACGCCTCAATGCTTGGTTTGAGTGCATGGTCCGGAAAGGTATGGGATTTTCGTGAAAATTGACGGTTTCTACTCATAAGTGGGATCGCAACAACAAAAATCCTTTGTACAATTTATTAACATACCTGCCGTGCTATTAAGGAGTAACGCATGACGAAGTCTCTCTTTCGCCAATCGTTTTTAACTGACACGTTAGATGTTCATATTGATGTTGCGCCAGCGGAGCAGGTGCTGACTAACGGTGTAAAACTGAAACTCTATCAACGTGGTGTGCTCGAAGTAATTCCTGATGACTACACTCAGGAGACCAAGAACATCATCATTTCATGCGGTGTCCATGGGGACGAAACTGCACCGATGGAGTTAGTGGATTCAATCGTTAAAGACATTGAATCCGGTTTCCAAAAAATCGAAGCTCGTTGTCTATTTATTATCGCCCATCCAGAATCAACACTGGCCCATACGCGATTTCTTGAAGAAAACCTCAATCGTCTCTTTGACGACAAACAACACGAACCAACCAAAGAGCTAGCTATCGCAGATACACTCAAACTGTTGGTGAGAGATTTCTACCAAGACACTACGGAAAACACTCGTTGGCATCTTGATTTACACTGTGCGATTCGTGGGTCAAAGCATTATACCTTTGCGGTGAGTCCGAAAACGCGCCATCCGGTACGTAGTAAAGCACTTATTGATTTTCTAGACAGCGCACATATTGAAGCGGTGCTACTGTCTAACTCTCCATCGAGTACATTTAGTTGGTTTAGTGCGGAAAACTACGGTGCGCAAGCACTGACTATGGAACTTGGCCGTGTTGCTCGCATTGGTGAAAACGATCTCGATAAGATGACTGCATTTGACCTCTCTTTACGTAATTTAATTGCAGAATCAAAAGCAGAGCACTTATCTAAGCCATGTATTAAGTACCGCGTAAGCCGTACGATTGTGCGCTTACATGAAGATTTCGATTTCATGTTTGATGATAACGTCGAGAACTTTACCGCATTTGTTCATGGGGAAGTGTTTGGTCATGATGGAGATAAACCGTTAATGGCCAAAAACGACAATGAAGCAATAGTCTTCCCAAATCGCCATGTTGCTATCGGGCAGCGAGCAGCGTTAATGGTGTGTGAAGTGAAAACACGCTTTGAAGATGGCGAATTAGTCTACGATTGATGCGAGTAAGCCCTAAAATAGGGTAAATAAGCATACTAAGTCATTTGCAATTTACCGAGGCTTAACTGTAAGGTTAAGCCTCGTTTGTATTTATCGGCCACTATGGATTTTCAACAACTTATCCTGAACAAGGAGCTACGCTGGCAACGCAATCTTTTGATTATGTCAGTGATTCTCGTGCTGCTCTCTGCCATTCATTTGATGGTCGGAGAGGTTTTCCTTTCTCCTTTTCAATCTCTTTCTGCGTTTGAACAAAAACTGTTATTGGATTTGCGTCTGCCACGTTTGGTAGCCGCTGCGATAATTGGCGCCGCATTAGCGGTCTCAGGGGCAACATTGCAAGTCTTGCTTGGGAACGTATTAGCCGAACCCGGCGTTCTCGGGATCTCGGGGGGCGCGAGTTTGGCGATGGTGCTAGCTATGTTTGCTTTGCCTGTTTTGCCTTCCCCAATGATTTTTATGTTAGCCGCGATCGCTGGCTCGATGCTATTCACCGTCATATTGGTTGGCATAGCGCGAGCGATGCATCTCACTACCGCAAGGCTGCTGCTTGTCGGTGTTGCTCTGGGTATTCTGTCGAGCGCCATTGTGACTTGGGCATTCTACTTTAGCGATGACTTAAGCCTCCGTCAGTTAATGTACTGGTTAATGGGCAGCATTGGTGGTGCAAGTTGGTATCAGCACACCGTCACTTTAGTCATGCTACCTGTGCTGATTTGGCTCTGCAGCAAGGGCAAGCCGCTGGATAAGTTGATGCTTGGGGAAATCCATGCAACTCAACTGGGTATTGATGTTCATCAGATGCGCTGGAAGCTCATTTTGGCAATTTCCGTACTTGTTGGCGGTTCCGTTGCGTTAGGTGGGATCATTAGCTTCGTGGGCTTAGTCGTGCCGCATCTGCTTCGATTAGCGTTTGGTACCGAAAACCGTTACCTGTTGCCTCTTTCTGCAATATCTGGCGCAGCCTTATTGGTTTTTGCGGATATCGGCGCGCGTTTGTTGCTCGATTCCGCAGAGCTACCTCTCGGAGTGATGACCACTTCTATCGGTGCGCCTATCTTCATTTGGATGCTGGTGAAAAGTCATGATGCACGTTAAGCACATCGCAGTTGGAAGTCGACTGCTACCGTTGTCCTTTGAATGTAAGCCGGGTGAGGTTGTGCATGTCGTGGGTCCAAACGGCTCTGGGAAAAGCACATTACTTGGCGCGATATCTGGCACCTTAAATCAGCGTGAAGGTGTAAGTGGGGAAGTACTTGTCGACAATAACGACCTGCTCACAATGCCACTTTCAGAACAAGCGCATATCCGTGGTTATTTGTGTCAACAATCAAGACCTGCGTTCAATGTTGACGTCTTTCAATACTTAGCACTTTCACTGCCAACGGGTGCCAATATCAGCGATGCGAAAGTACAAGATGCTGTTAACATCGTTATTGAGCTGGTGCAACTACAAGACAAGCTTCATCGAAGTATTCAGACATTATCCGGCGGTGAATGGCAGCGTGTCCGTCTAGCCGGGGTGTGCTTGCAAGTGTGGCGAACAATTAACCCATACTCTCAGCTATTGATTTTGGATGAACCCGCAGCGCCGCTGGATATTGCCCAAGAAGGACTGTTATATCAGCTCATTAATGCCGTCGCTGCGCAGGGTATTGGGGTGTTGGTCGCAAACCACGATCTAAACCGAACACTTAAGCATGCTGATAAGGTACTGCTGCTCAATAACGGCGTATTGCATTCTTCCGGTAACGCCGATGAAGTGCTATCAGAAGAAGGATTAGCTGAGGTGTTCCAAACTCAAGTTAAGAAGGTCTTGTTAGAAGAAAGGCCGTATTTGATTTTTGATTAGTATCCTAAAGGAAGACAGAGCATCCAGATGCCAAGCGTTTATTTGTTGCGAGACTAAAACAGAGGCATCTGATGTGAATGGGACTTCTTGATATCTAATGGGTTATCGACCCCCTGAAAGTACTCCACCCAAACTTTATTACTTCTCGGAAACTCTCGTCGTAGGGCTTTCTTAACGTGTTTACGCGTACTGACCAAATCTCCTGTCATCGTCTGATTGTGATACCCCGTTTCAACAACTTGGAACTGGCTATCTGCTAGACAATAAATCAGAAAGCCGCGGTCTCTTTTGTAAGTCTTAAACTCTACCGCTTCTTTAGGCTGCAATTCTTTGAGCTGTTTTTCGACTAACGGCAACACCTGAGATATATGAATCATAGGTAATCCACGATATGGTAACTGATATAAGGTTATCAGAGAGATAGACCTCAGAAATATCAATAAATACTGAACAGGTGTTTAGTGGAGTTAAAGCATGGATTTAGCTTCATTGGCCAGAGATTCAATAAGGCTTAACTTTTAAGTAATGACGCTCTGAGTAGAAATAAAAAAGCGCCCGCAATATCGAGTATTGTGGGCGCTGAATTTTATCTATAATGCCTAATCGATGACTTTCTGTGTAAGTGGCTTAAGGTCTGCAGGGCGGTAGTAAACCGATTTTAGAACCTTGCCTTTACGTACCGTTTTGCCTTCAGATACAAAATCTTCTGCACATTTTGCAATGATGTATTCGCCTTTTTGAACCGCCATCAGCTTGATGCCTTGTTCAGCGTAGAACGCTTCTGTTTCTGCGTATTCTTGCTCGTTACGGCACACTTTGCTCATGTTGCTTGAATGCACTTCGTCCCAGCAAGGGATAAAGTCGATACCACGGTTCACTGCTACGTTAAGCAGTAGATCGATCAGGTAGCTGATCGCTAGGTTATCTTCAACTTTGCTGTCACCAAGGTGTACTAGACGACCCATTAGAACGTAAACGCTGTCAATGATTGCGTCTGCTTGCTCGGTTTTGCAATCCGCTTCCGCTAGTTCAGTAAGCTCTTCGATCGCAAGAGAAGTGTGTAGCGTATCTGCTTGTGCGTCTAGGCTTGCAACATCCGCCACTGGTAGGTCGAAAGTGCTACGGAACTCGGTGATGTCACGGTATAGGTGATCAAAAATCTCTTGGGTTAGCTTTGACAGTTGCATTCTAATGTCCATTGAATCGATTGAAGTCGTAATCATATCAAACCGAACTTTAATCCCCAAGCGATCCCATTCTAACTGGTCAGAATTCTGTCTCTTGGTGAGTGAGTTTTAGCGGAATAGGTAAGGGAAGAGCTTCTTACGTTCTTCCTCTGAAAGCGCTGAGACACGTGCGATGTTAGTATCTGGAATGGACTCTGGATCAGGGTAGTGCTTGAGTACTTTTTCCATGCTCTCTTCACGGATCAAATGAAACACTGGGTATGGAGAGCGATTCGTCAGGTTTTCATCATCTTCTGGTTCTGCACCGCCAAAGCAGTAATCAGGATGGAAGGTGGCAACTTGGAAAATGCCTTCCCAATCTTGCTGTTTGATCAAGCCTTCAACCCAATCAATGAAGAAGTTGTAATCCCAGAAATCTTGCAGCATGTTTGGAACCACAACCAAGGTTGTCTCCAGTTTTTCTGGCTCGGTACTACTGAGTTCGATCAGTTGCAGCAAAATGTCTTCAAGTAGAGCTTCTTCTTGCGAGGCTTCACTAACGAAGATTTTGATTTGTTTATTGCGCTGTGGCTTAGCGGCGAACGGGCAGAGATTTAACCCGATCACGACATCATTGAGCCATTGATCGACTTGCTCTGTGATCGCATCGATATCGGTGTTTGGTGATTCTTGTGTTGAGCGCGTTGGCATACGACTTTCTTGCTTTTATGAATGTGGCGCAAGCATAGCAGACCAGCGCCACAACATAAAACCAATAAGGTTTAACGCTTCATTAAGCCGTTATGTCTGCATTATCGCCAGCGTCGATTCGCTCTGTGATGTGTTTTAAGAATGCGATAGCAGCGAACATTGCGATGTACAGTGCACTGCCGCCGATGAGTACACTCGACCAACCGCCGTTTTGCCAGCAATAGAGCAATAGGAATCCACCTAAACTGCCACCAATGTAGTAATGCACGAGATACAATGCGGTCGCCGTCGCTTTTGCTTGTGTTGCGTTTTGTCCAACCCAGCCGTAAGCAAGTGTGTGAGTGAAGAAGGCACCAAAGCTGATCAATAACAAACCTGTGAGCATCGCAGGTATGCTTTCAATCACTGCGATCCACATGCTAGCCATACTGACGATAGAGCCCAAAAACATGCCAAGTATCGGTGAAAAGCGTTTACTCCAATGTCCGGCACAACGGGAAGAAAACGTACCACCCAGGTAGCAAACAAATATGAGAGAAGCTAACCCGACAGGCACATTATGTGGCGCACTGACCAAGCGGAATCCCATTACCGAATAAAGATTAACGAACAACGCAAAGTTCAAACCACCAATCAGCATGGCGAACCACACACGTTGATTTTTGAAGTGTCCGATAATAGCTCGATTGTGATGCCTTAAACTGCTCGAAGAAGGGGTGAAGTTTTTCTGTTTTGGCAGCAAGTAATGCACACTGACCACGCCGATAAGGGTGAATAGCATCATAACTTCGATGGCGACATCGATGTTGAAGTTGTCTGCCAACAAACCTCCGCTGATACGCCCTGCGATCCCTCCCAATGAATTGGCTGCGATATAAGTACCAATCGCCATTGAAAATGCGTGTTTATCTAGCTCTTCTGCCATATAAGCAACGGCAACAGCAGCAAACGCGGCAAGCGCAACACCGATCAAAGCGCGACAAGCCACTAAGAACAAAAACGAATCGCTAAGCAGCATTAATGCGGAGATAGCAGGGATCGAAAACAGACCAAACATCATTACGGGTTTGCGCCCAATCGATTCAGAAAGCACAGCCATCGGAACCAAGCTAAAGGAGAGAGCCAGTGTGGTGGCGGCGAATAGCCAGTTAACCTGCGTTTCCGAGATCTGAAAGTGCGCCGCAAAGCTTGGCAACATCGGCTGAAGGAGATAAAGGTTTGAGAAAACTAAAAACGAGCCGAGCGCTAGAGATAGCGTAATGCGTTTGTATTCCGGAGTGCCGAAACTGACCATGAGTCCTGCCTAATGCGAGCGAGCAAATATAAAGAAACTGTGATCAATCTATCAGTTAGTTCTGGATTGAAAAAATATATTAAAAATATGGTTGGTATATATTTTTGATCTAATGGAATCGAAACAACTCAAACACTTTTTGGCGGTCGCGGAACACGGCAACATTACTCATGCAGCTAAGGCTTTGCACATTGCTCAGCCAGCGTTAAGCATTTCAATTAAGAAGTTCGAACAGTCTCTTGGTGTGACGCTGTTTCGTCGAGAAGAAAAGAAAATCAGCTTAACCAAAGAAGGGGAAACCTTGTTGGTTCACGCTAAGCGGGTGATTCAGCAGTTACACGATGCGCAGCTAGCGATTGATGAGCTCAAAGGTTTAGCCAAAGGGGAAGTGCGCCTTGGTACGCCTTCAATGATGGGCAGCTATTTTTTCCCTCGAATTGTCATGGCGTTTAAGAGCCAGTATCCATATTTAAAGCTGACGCTGGTGGAGGCGGGCACTCAGTCTATTCGTCGAATGTTACTTAATGGTCAGCTCGATATTGGCGTGATCAGCTGTGATGATGTACCAGAAGACTTAGAAACTGATCATCTGTTTACTAGCCAAATGGTCGCCGTCGTGGCTCCGGAACATGATTTAGCTCAGCGCAACGCCATCACATTTGATCAGTTTTTCGAGCATGATTTGGTGATGTTCCAACATGGCTACTTCCACCGAGAATTCTTAGACCACGTCAGCGAAGAGCATGGCTTTACAATGAAGTCCTCATTTGAAACCAACTTGTTGCCGCTCATTCTGAGTATCGTTAAACAAGAATTTGCTATTACCGCTCTCCTAGAACTGGTGACACAACATGAACAGGGTGTGGTGGGTATTCCATTTGAACCGAGCGTTAAGCTCGACCTTGCACTCGCGTGGCGAAAACAAGGCTATCTATCCATTGCCGACCGTACTTTTATTGACTTTGTGAAGCGGTATGTTTGATTTGCATCCAATTAAAACCAAACTGTTCAATGGAAAGCCTCCCTTTAATTGGGAGGCTTTTCCTTTTTATGCAGTTATCTCTTTCTCATTAAGTGGTATCAATACCCCAAGAGCCACCATGGCAGCGCCACCGATTACGGTGAACAATACTCGCTGCGAAAAGATCAATTCTGCCATTTCCGGATTAAAAGGACCTACCGATACAGTAAGAATAAGCAGCATGATACAAGCCGTGGCAATGGTGTAGTTGTGTTCGAGATACACAAGGATGCCGTAAAGCGAAGCGATGACTAAAACCCACATGGTTATTGTGATTGCCATGTCGGAGTTGAACGAGCCCAATAGCAACCCCACAGGCAAATAAACTAATGCGCCAAGCAAGGTTCCGTTCAAACGTTGCCAAGCTTTCGGTGCTAAATCTTTGCTGAACGGGCTGTGGATCATCATAAATAGGTAAGCACCTAAAACGGCTCCTGTGCCACCCCATATACCTAACGACAGCACCAAGCCAATCCCTAGCGCCTTGCGGCTGGAGTACTTGAGATCAACACGACTAATTTTATGTGTGGTGCTCATCGAGCCATTCTGGGTGTTGGCGTTTTTCCAAACCAGCGTACTAGCAATGATCGCCACAGTGATGCCAAGCACAACCGATACTGAACGTTGAAGCATAAGTTCTGTGGCTGGGATATCTACCGGCATCATCATCGATAACAACATAAACGTCAGCGGCAGAATGTACTTTGGTGCTCCTTGGTGGTGTTTATCGCGCTCTGTTATGACGAGTAAGAAGGCAAACAGCGCACTAGTAAAAGGCGCATAAGTGATAGGCACCATGGAAAGTGGTACCGCAATTAATGTCATGACCAAAGGATGAAGGCTACCAAATAGGGTGTCTTTTGTCGTACTGAATTTGAGATTGTATAGGTAGTGGATGATTCCCACTTCCACCGCCACAAAAGCTTCTCCGACATCATAAATATACGCACTGATGATAAGCAGCACGATAGAAAGCAAAAACATGCGGTTGCCTAACACAAGGTAAGGCTTTGGTGGGATGAATTTTTTAGCGAGTGAATCGAGCATGGCGTATTTCCCATCCTTCAGTGAATAACAATATGGAAGGTATGAGATTACCAATTTGATGAAATATTCATTGCCAGTTTGCGACAATAGTGATGAAAGCTTGAGCACTACAAAGAGCCCAAGCTTAATGCGACTACGCGGTCTTTTTGTCGCGAGATTCGAAGAAATAGGTCACAAATACCATGTAGGCAACGACCAAAACTAACTGCCATATCCGAACGTAAAACTTATCGTCTAGCGCCCCGCTGCTCATGGAGGTACCCATTAATACCATAAAGCCCGTAAATGCAGTGGCGTAGACTGGGGCTTTGGCGGGCTCGGTGTGAATCTTGGTCCCAAGTAACGTAATAACCACCAACATCACAAGCATGTAGATGTACATATTTGGCACCAGAGAAATGGTAACGAAGGCAGCGAAAGCGAGTAGTCCTCCTAACACATTACTGATAACAAAAAACAATGATGTCTTGCCCGCTTTGTCGCTGGTTGCCATCAGAGAAAGCAGCATGACAAACGCAACGGTGAGCAATGTTTGTGACAGTTGGAAATAGAAATAAAAACAAACCAAGGGAAACGACATCATCCAAGCTCGAATCGCAGCATTCCAACGAACTTCTTTGCTTAAGGGGGAAGGGGGGAAGCCAGCAAATTCCGTCGCATCCTCTTCTGGGAAGTAAACATGCGACACCCCGTAAAGCGCTACGGCGACGATACCAGAAAACGCAAAACCGATGCCTACGTCTAACGCAGCTTGCTTGTCGATGATAGTAACCGATGGAATCAAAATCAGGGCAATCATTAAGAAAGTGGCAAACATTACCCATTTCGGATCGGTAAATAGGTAATAGCTCCATAACATGCCCAGCGACAGAACAGCCAGAAAACCTATTTTGTACTCTGGCAAGCCGCTCGATACCAAAAAGCCAATGATCGCAGTGGAGATCAACGCATAGCCAAGTTGTTTGACATGCAGAATATGAAACTGCGGTTTATCGACGATGAATTTTGCAGTCAAAAGAGGCGTACAAAATGCCAAAGGCCAGTTAAACCATAACGCGATGAAAGTAGCCAAACCTACAGTGACAACATAGCGCAGGATTCGACGTTCTTGTGCTTGAGTCAGACTATCTAACATAAGAGAACACGCTCACTAGATTGATCCAAATCTTGCCCAGAAAGTTAAATAGAGCATTGCTCTCGGTGTAGATCACCACATCTGCTTGTCCACCGATGCGCATGAAGTCAGCCGAATGTTTATCATCGAGCTTAATGGTCACGGGCATACGCTGTGTATCGCGAAGCCAACCATTTTGATTTTTTACGGTGGCTAAGGTGCCTGGCTGATTATTCGCGCCCCATGCAACCCCTAAATCTACGGAAGATACCGTACCAGAGAAGGTTTGTCCGGGAGCATAATCGAGCGCAATTTCAACTTTATCTCCGGCGCTAATATTACCCATGCTGTTTTCGCGGAAGAAGGCTTCAAGCCATAAGCCGTCGCTTTCAACAAACGTCATCAAGGGAGAACCTGCCGTAGCATAAGCGCCTTGGGACAAATTAAAATTGGTCACTGCGCCATCAGAAGGTGCTCGCATTGTCGTGCGTGATAAGTTCAGTTGCGCTTGTTGCAGTTCCAGTAAAGC
Source organism: Vibrio sp. Sgm 5 (assembly GCF_026241575.1). Lineage (NCBI taxonomy): Bacteria > Pseudomonadati > Pseudomonadota > Gammaproteobacteria > Vibrionales > Vibrionaceae > Vibrio > Vibrio sp. Sgm 5. Next base: position 18,554 of record NZ_JAPHPY010000026.1, on the reverse strand, counting down.
CGATTGGATCTGAGCGTTTTCTTCACCTTCCGCTCCCACCTGAGCTTTTGCTTTTTCAAGGTTCGCTTTGGCGTTAACGACATCCGCATTCGCTTTATCAATGGCTGCGCGAGTTGTGTCTGCATCTGATTTTGAAACCACACCTTTTTCTGCCATGGCTAAAACCCGTTGACCTTGGCGTTTAGCATTTTCTTGTGCCACGAGCGCGGTGGTCAATTGAGCTTGTGCCGACATCACACCTGCCATTTGCGAGCCAACATTCTGTCCTGCGATTTTGAGCTTTGCTTCTGCTTGCTTGACCGCAATCTGGTGATCGGTGGTATTGATTTGCAGTAGCACATCGCCTTTTTTGACTTCGGTATTTGGTTTAATGCTGACGCTGTCAACTTGGCCAGAAACTTGAGGGATCAATGAGACGACATTGCCTTCCACGCGGACATTATCGGTCGTCGGAATGATGCGATCTGCCACAATCGCTGTACCAATGGACACCATAGTGAGTGCCAATAATGCATTGGTTGTGCGCTTGACCTTATTAACCGGTTGCGGCGTCTGGCTTACTTGGTTTTCTGCTGCTGTCTCTGACATATTCACACTCACTGATGATAGAAAAGAACGGTCAGAGTTTATGAACGACGCAAGATTGGCGTGAATTAAACTGAGACCGGTTGGCGTGAGTGTAAAAATACAGTGTGTAAGGAAGTGAAAATTGCCATTATGCGACATTCGAAAATTTTGCAGAGTAATGGTTTGAATAAGAGCGACAGACAAAGAAATAGGGCGGGCAGATACAAAAAGAGCATCTCTTTGGAGAAGCTCTTTAGTGTGGATTAAGTAACCAAGCAAATAGATTAATACGTCACTTAGTTGCTGTACATTTTTTCAAAGTTCTTTGGGTTCCAGCCAATCATGACTTGATCGCCAATCTTCAGTACAGGTACAGAGCGAGCCCCCAGAGCATCGAGCTCTTTGCGACCGCGTTGCATCTTTGCGTTGCACAAGCGGTAGTTAATATTTTTCGAATCAAGATAACGTTGAGCATCTTTGCAGTGCGGGCATTTGTCTTTGACGTAAAGAACGACACGTTTCATTCAATTTCTCTCCATTATCGTCGGGAGGCGAAGTTTAGCGAGGTTTCAAGAGAAAGAAAAGCATGCGGAACGACTAAGTAAAGTAGGATTGACGGGAAGAGGAGCTTAGACATCAAATAGATTGAAGATAAAAAAATCCCCTCCGCAAGGAGGGGGAATAATAAAGCATTATGTAGTTCAGACTAAAGACGAGCACCATGAAAGTGCTACGAGAGAGATACTATGTCAGTTTATAGGCCGCTCATATAGCACTTCATATTAATTTGTATAAAGAGTGCATACTATGCTTAATAACGTCATGAATGAAAAATGCTATTTTGTTCTTTCTTGATAAAAGTGAAATTAAATAGTCTACAATTCACTAGTTTAGAACTTTTATTAGCATGAAAGTAAAACATAAAACAATAAAGCTATTCTAGCTAAAATATTCATTATGAAATTATCAATCAACCAAAGGATATGATGTTTAATGAATCAAAACTAGCGATAACACCATGCCGAAAGATAAGATAACCAACGCGGAGCAGTTTATTATTAAAGCAAAAGTGAAATATGGAGATTTATACGATTACTCAAAAGCGCTTTGTTGCGTAATTCGGACAGAAAACCAAACTGCCTAAAATTGGGTGATTCTTATACAACACACTGAGTTTCAGGCATACCAAGCCCTGTAAGTTTGTTTAGCGCTTTAATTATGGCGAAAGTTTCACCAATCTGAGCATTGTAATTTCTCAGGCCTAACCTCCCTCCTAGCAACTACTATACACGGTACATGGCTGTTTCTGAGAGTGAGCGCTTGTGATAGCCATACCGCTTTTTCCTCTTCTTGTTGGTAGCGTAGAGCTTTTGGCAACCCACCGCTAAATTGCGAGGATGTCCTTGTTCCCAGAAGGCTGCCCCTTCTCTTGGTGGGATTAGCGGAACCGCTCTCTTAATTCGTGTGGCACCACGGCAGTTTCTTGTACTGTAAGCACCATCTCCAGATATATCGATGATTCGTCGACGTGTTTGTTTGAGCAAATTAGGAAGGACTTCTGCATCAGTGGCATTAGATAAACTCAGTTCTGCTGCTATTATCTCTTGAGTGCTGGTATCGACAGCTAAATGCAGCTTTCTCCAGACTCTACGCTTCCCGTCAGTACCATGCTTCTTAACCTTCCATGCTATATCACACCTCTGGTTTTAGTTTTAAATGAAATCTGAACTTCCTTAGCTCGATGGTCTATGCAAGTGTAATGTGGACAAACTAGCTTAAATACTGAGTCTAGAAACCTTACAGCGCTCTCAATGGCATAGAGAAAACGGGCTTACTTTGTTTGCTTTGCTTCCAATCGCTTATGCCTTCTTCATCAATCCGGAAAGTGAGTGAACCACGGTTGATTAGGGCTTTGTTGTACTGTTTCCAGTTATTTGTTTTGTAACGAGGCTTCGGCATAAGGCTACGATGATTTACTGATCTAGCCGATTAGATCGCAACTCCCTAATTTAGTCCGATCTAAATACGCAACAAAGCCCATAGGCAGTTATATATATAGATTGTTTGATATGCTCAATAAATTACCTTAAGTAATTTGCAATATATACACATCTGGTCAGGAGGGTATGAGGAAAAATATCCAACTGATTCAGATTAACTTACTAACATTGTGTATTTATATTTCCTAAGGAAGACAAAATGAACAACTTCAAAAAAGCAGCACTAACTTCTCTAGTTTTGGCAGGTATGGCTATCGGTAGTGCGCAAGCAGCGGATCCAACTGCAGTAGTTGTATGGACAGGTAAAGTTCCTGCAATCAACGCAGGTGACACTCTGGTTATTACTGGTCTTGGTGGCGATTTGAACCCAGTAACGGGCACTCTTGCTCCTAACGTTGACGGTACATTCGTTTCTCCAACTCTATTGCTAGAGTCTCACACTAACGATGGTACTGCTGAAGCTCCTGTTGTTGGTGCGCTAAAGGCTGCAACTTGGACAGTTAAAGCTGCTGACATCGCTTACGCGGGCTCTCCGCAGCTTGATCAAGTAGCTCTAGTTAAGATTAATGGTGAAGAAGTTGCGGTTAACGGTTCACTAAGCGAGACAACGGACTCAATCGGCATCACGATCTCTCAAACTGCAGAACTTGCTGCTGACGTAAGTGGTAAAGATGTTCAAGCGTCTGTAACTCTGCTTGCTACATCAATCTAATAAGCCTTTTCTATAAGGTTTTGTAGTTAGGGCTTGCGTCAGGCAAGCCCTATTAATTTAGGCTAGTGAATCGATATGAAAAAAAAGACAGTGACGTTACTTGGAATAATGTTCATTAGCATGAACGTGAATGCTTTAGATAAAAATCTGAAGATAACAACAAACATAAATATTAGTAACCTTTATACCGATGCTATTACCAAGGTTGAATTTGAGCCTGCGTCATTAGAACTTGATATTAAAGACGATAGATCTGGGTTTAAGGACGAAGCCACAACTATGAAAGTCTCAACCGATATACCAATGAATACTTCGAGCGTTGGTTATACTTCAGAACTGATACGAAACACAACAAGTTGTACTGATTACTTTGGCAACGTGAATATCCAAGAGAGTTTTACCTCTGTATATTTTGATGGCGCTTTGATTGGTAAAGGAGAAAAGACTTTGTTGGAAGATTTTAAGACTAATGATGGTACTTATAAATATAGCGAACACAGTATCGAATTAAAATTTATTCCATTTTCTGAAACCATATCAACAGGACCTTTGAAAGAATGCAGTGGTGAAGTTGAGTTTAGAGTTGGAGTAGATATATGAACAACAAATTTAAGTATGCAAGCATTTCTTTCGCTATAGCATGCCAACTTTACTCAAATAATGTTTTTGCTGCAGGTGTTCCTGATGGATTTGAAGATCATTTCAAGTTACAAGAGACATTTGTTAAATTCAGAAACCTCGATGGATCTTTTTCTGAGCCTTTATCTGTGTTGAGCTCATTTCGAACATTAAAAGTTGATGAAAATAATCAAGACTCTTTAGATAAGATCGAAAAGTTTCTCAACGATAATGATATTAAATTTGATTATCATAAACAAATCTTCACAAGCTTAATTCAAGGAATAGAAGATAAATCACAGTGCCTTGGCAAAATTGAAAACTGTGAATTATTCCCAGAGACCTTCGAAATTGTTCAAAACTACAATGATCGAGAGGTGTATCTGTTTGTTTCTCCAAACATACTAGAACTCTCTAACTCAAACAGAAACCGCAGATATCATGAGCCCAAAAGTAACAGCAATGGACTGATCAATTCCTTTGATTTGTATGTTAGTACCTATCATGAAAGGGATTCAGTTGTATCACTCAATGATGAAGTGACGATTGGCCTCCCTTATGGCTATTTAAGAAGTGATTTCAATTTAACCAATAGTGAAAATGGCTCAGAGCTGTACGAAGCGGCATATCATTTGGACGTGGACGCCTACGCTTTCAAAGCTGGACATTTTGAGTATGACCCAACCGTAAACTCCACAGATTATTTAAACAATACTTCTCGCTTGTCACAAAATTCGGTGACTTTTGCTACTTCAGAAAAGTTATTAGTGGGCGGCAAGAACAGCAATAAAGTGTTGAGCTTCTATGTTCCTTCGAGTGGTCTTGTCCAAGTCTTTCGTGGTGAGCGAATTATCTATCAAGCGAATGTACCAGAAGGCCAAAACTCAATCTCTTACAGTGAATTACCATCCGGACGGTATGAGGCAAGAGTTGAAGTTTCTAACAATGGACAAGTGGTAAACACACAAACATTTCAAGTCTACAACAGTACAAATGACACGCTTACTGAAGGAAGTGTGGATTACGCCCTCAGTGCAGGTTTGTTCGCGGAAAGCTACTACGACTATGAAGAGAGTGGTGTCACAGACATTAAAGACGATGCCTATGGTCGAGGGCTTATCAACTATCAGGTATTGCCATCACTCCAATTAGGAGCAGGGGCTCTGGTTACGGATACTGGAAACATGTATAGCGTAGGGGCTAACTACTACCTGCTTAACACCGGGATGGTATTGGAAGGTGTTCACAGTCAGTTTGATGACGCAGCGCACAGTAACGTCAATCTCGGTTTTCCTTGGTTTAATGTGTCATACGAATCGTTAGATAACGACAAAGGTGACCCGGTTGCCTCACATATGTATGGCTATATTGATTACTCTCGGTGGTCGGTCAACTCGAGTTATAACTTTGGGCAAGGCCGCTCCATTTACGCGATTTATACCCGCAGTGATGAGGCATTACTCAATAATCAGATCGGTGGCGAAAGTCTTGAGCGAGAAACCAACCTTGTTTCTGTTGGTTACAGTGCGCCGGCAATTTTAGATTCTCGTTTGAACCTAAACTTTGACTACTCCGACGTCGATGAGAGCAAGAACATCAGCGTGCTGTGGACTATTCCTCTCTCAGACTCAATGGACGCTATCGCGAGTATTTCGTCTGATACTGACACGCTAAACCAATTAAGAACGTCAGTGAGAAAAAGCAATTTATTAGACTCTGATTCAGTGAATACGGCTTTAGAGGTTGGCAACACTTATAACCGTGACCTCGAAGATATGTATCAAGACGCTACGTTGAGTTCTGATGGCTACAACGATTATGCACGAATGAACGCATTGGCTTATGTCTCTTCGCAAGACAGCACTCGCGGTATTAACGCTGGCTTATCGAGTACACAGATTGTCACTACGGAAGGCGTTCATATAACCAAAGATCGTTCGGAAGCTTATACCTTGGTCAATATCCAAGATATTCGCAACACCGAAAATGATGAAGAGATAATAGAAAAAGGTTATCTAACGCTCGCTCGAGATGGCAAAACCAACAGTAAGTTTATCGTATATGACGATGACCAAATTGTTCCTTTGCGAAGTTACCATGAATACGATGCTAACTTTGATTCCCAAAGTGTCAATTTGTACAACTCAGGTGAAAGTAAGAAAAAAGTCTACACCCACCCGGGTACGGTTTCTTACCTATCTCCTAAGATCAGCCGCGTCGTTTCATTTGTGAGTGCGTTCAACAACATTTCTGATGAACCTATTACTGACGTCCAATGTGAGGGCATAGGATGTTTGGAAGTGAATGAAATGGCTGATGGTGTTTATCGAGTAACGGTTCTGGAAGGGTTGGATTTTGAACTGACCTCAGAACAAAACGAATGCTTGCTACCTTATGAGTTTACATCAACGACTCAATTGAACTTTGGACAGAATTACTGCTTGCCAATAGCAGACGGTAATGAAGTTCAACAGATTGAGATTGATGAAGAGTTGTTTAGTGCCATTTTCCTAGGTTCCTATGAGGAGTCTGAACAATTAAAAGATTCAGTTAACAAGCTTAAGTCATTGGGATATCGAGTTATTCAAAAAAACATTGGCTCTTTGAAGGCCGTTTATATTGCCCATAAAGCGTCGAATATGATCGATATGTTAGCAAGTCATGAAAAAGAAATTGAAACGATCAAACTATTAGCAAAGCGTTTGTATAAAACTAATTCAATCAGTTACCCAGTTGCGAAAGTAAATTAAGGCATGTCATGAAATTAAAGAATATCACCTTACCATTGTTGAGTTTGGCATTTACTGTTTTTTCTGTCTCATCACAAGCATTCAAGGTGGATAAAATGGTGATTGTTGGCGACGAAAGGGGTAATGGAATAATTACCCTTAGTAACGACCAAGATGTACCACTGTTTATTAATACAGAAATTGATGAAGTTAATATTAATAACGGGGTGGATATTGATAAGATCAATTACTCGAGAGACAACTTAGAAGATTGGAAGATCTCGTTAACTTATCAAAAGTTGGTGCTTAAGCCTGGAGAAACGAAAGACATCGGTATTCGAAGCCTTTGTCACAATACAACTTGTGACAACTCAAAGGACTTAATGTTTATGTTGTCGTTCATTCCAAGTAAATATCAAGAAGGTGAAAGACAAACTTCTGGTGTTGATATCAACTATGGTTTCGCACCCGTTTACATCATTCCGACGACAGCCCCTCAGCTGAATTATGAAATCTTAAACAAAGGGGAAACGTTGGAAGTTAAGAACGACAGCAATACTATGATCAATATCTTTATAGATAGTTGTGACTCTCGAGTGACTGCACAGTGTCGACAAAAGCTCACCGTTTTAGCCGGTCGCGAGAAAACCTTTAACTTGCTGGATACCATTCAGCGCGATGCGTTAAATATCATAGTCAACTCTCACGATGGTAGCTATTCCAAAGCTGAAATCATTAGACGGAGTAATTAAAAATGCACAAGGTGTTTCATCATTTCATAGCAACGAGTGCGTTGTTACTGTCTAGTTATTCTCATGGCGCTTTTTACGTTAATGCTGATGTCAAATCCGACAGCATTCGATGGGGTAATGTTACATATGGTATCGGCGATAATAAGGTTCCAAGTAAGTGGGGCGTTCCACCGGCACTGCGCTCGGTATTGTCTTGGTCAGCGGGGGCTTTTTCAGTCGCTCCTCCTACCTCGCTTACGTTGAAAGGAGGGCTAAATGTTGAGACAACGGACAGTATTCCTATTTCTGTGACTGGTATTCAATACAACACTTCTGGTACCGATGTTACAGAGAGCGTCAATGCGGCAGGCGGTGGGTGTACCAGAGATGAGGTCGCAATACCTCTTATTACTTTAGAGAGTAGTGGTACAGGATGTATTTCTTCCACCACGTTGACGCCCTCAATTGCCACCGCGCCTTTTATTCTTTTTAGGCCCATGTTCCAAATAGACGATACTGCCATTATCAATGCTCTTTACGGTAAGGCAGAAGGCAGTTACTCAGCATCTGTGCCATTCGTTATTAGCTATTACTACGTGAATACCAGCGGCATTTCGACATATAGAAATATAAGCGATGTGATTATTTTTAATTTCAATTATGACCCAGTAGAAATCACAGGTCTGGAAGTGAGAAGTGGGGACGGCATCATGACGCCAAACTACAAAAGTACGGATCGTCGTGTCACTTCTGAAACTAATTACCGACTTGAGGCAATGGGCTTTTTTCATGATGGCATCGTGTTAACCATGCCGTCGCAAGATTACGAGATGGTGAACAGTACTTCTCCTGACGTCACAATTCCTTATAGCGTTGTGTGCAATGAATGCAGTGCGACCAAATTGGTTGATGATGGTGTTTTGCTTGAACAAGTCACGACGATTAGCGAAGGAAGCGGTATTCAAAAAAGCATTACTTTCAATCTGAAGTTCGATTACGACGTTGATGGTGAAGCCTTAGTGTCCGGCGATTACGCCGATACAGTAACGATTATGGTAGGGCCGGGTATATAAGATGAAACAGTATTATTTATTAGCGTTAATGGCATCTGCGGCTTCCATATCTAATGCGCAAACCGTGGAATTTGCCACGCCATATTATGTCAAAGGTGGGCTAAACGCCTCTGTTTTAGATGACAGAAAAAAAGATGGTGAAGGGTTCGGTTTTGAAGCGATGGCAGGTTTCACCTATGAAAACGATATTTTTCTTGAGGCCGGATACCAAAACTTCGATTGGCGACGAGATGATGGTCTTGAACTTGATGCACTCTCGATTACAGCGAATTGGCTGATGCCAGTCAGTGATTTTGCTTCGATTTACGCAGGTCCTGGCTTTGCATTTATTGAAAGCGAAGTAAGCCCATCAGCACAGCTGGGAATTCAATATCAATTATCAACCAATTGGTATGCGGATGTGAGTTATCAAGGTATTTTCAATATTGATGAACTGGATGATGACCTTTATTCATTCAATTTTTCATTCTTATATCGTTTCTCTGAGGCTCAGCCTGTAGTGGGTGAGCCAACTAGCCCGCCTGAAGAGCCTATCATAGAGGAACCTAACGAAGTCGTTCCAGAACCAATAGAGTGCCGCTTAGAAAGTTACCCTTACCAATTGGTTAAGGGAGATTACCTATTGAAAATCGCACGTATTAATAACTTAACGCTGCGGGACATCGTGGAACTCAACCCTCAATTAAATGGGCGAAACTTGGATCTTGTTTATCCGGGAGAAGTCATTAACTACCCAAAAGCTGTTTGTGAATAAAGACAGAATGCAGTGTAATTACAGTGCTTTTTTAACCCTATTTAACATCTTAGCTTAGTTCTCAACGACTAAATGAGCCTTAGCAACAGAAGCATTGCGCTCGAAGCAAACTCTATTGGCACTTGAATAGGCAACGATGAAAAAGTGCCCTATGTCTCTATGGTTGAAATATTTACCATAGCAAAATTCAATAAATAATAGGAAAGATGTCTATGCACCATAACCTTTACAAAAGGAAGTTCCCATACGCCGTGGTAGCGATGGCTATTGCCCTTGCCGGCTGTAATGGCGAAGGTGACAATGCAAAAGAGACTGGTTCACCAGAAAGTACCGTACCCACGACAATCGTTGCTCAAAACGCGACTTTTATTACTCAGCATGATACGAACTACAAAGTGGATCTGTCAGATAAAGTTTCGGTAAGCGACGGCAAGAGTTTTAGACTAGTTGAGGTAACCTCATTAACGCAAGATGCAGAATGTTACCCACTTGAGCAAACTGAACAAGCGTTTACTATTGCGGCAGACACTTCGAAATCTTGTACGTATGAATATAAAGTAGAAGTTGTTGATGCCCCTAGTGTTGCTAAGGCAAGCATGAGCTCTGTTTCTGCTGCAAGTGCAGAATCTGCTCCGACTGATATCGCAATAACGCGCGTAGCAGTGACGAGTACAGATGCGACCGCGACTTCAGAAGTTGAATGGCCTGCGATCAGTGCTGTTACCTTTGTTGAAACAGAGGTAACGGTGGATATTAAAGACGAACTACTTTTTCAAGCGGCTATTAGCGTTCCTTCCGGTTTTAAGCTGAGTGAAGAAGTTTCTTTACCTTATGCGTTTCCTGGGGCACCGATTACTGCGACAGTGAACTCGCTCAGAAACACCATTACGTACACACCGTTTTTTGGCTTTGAAGGTATTGAACGTATCTTGTTCAGTTATATCAACGAATCAACAGGCGAGGTTTATCTTGGCACGCTAGATATCGCTGTTGCTTTTGATCCAAACTTGGGGCTTCAAGTTGAAAAGGGTGGCACTGTAGACAAGGTCAAAGTTGGAGAAACGACGACGATTGATATCGCTCCTTTTGTGACTTCATTGGATGATGACCGATTCCAGTTGATATATGTTGACTCCTTCAATGCTGCCACTGCACCTCTAAACCCAGGCTTTTTAGGAAATACACAACTTACGTTTGAAACATCTGTCGTAGGCTATCACTATGTGTCGTTTGCAGTGTCAGACAATAATGGTGCCTATGGATACGGTTTGGTCGAAGTTCCAGTGTATGACCCTAATAAAGCAGCTCAATGGAGTGGTATTCATAGTCAAGCGCAGTTCTTCACAGCGCCACTGACGACTTCAGAAGCTCTGATGGAGCAGATTGAATACAGCGGCTCCTTCGTTGATTACTCGTTTACACCTGAGTTATCTCTAGCCCTGTTTAACTCAAGCAGTGCGCAAAGTTTTTGTTCGAGTAATTATTCTGGCCATTTACCAACGTCAACAGAACTTAACGTATTAAGTGCTGTTGATGTAGAAACATCGAACAACTGGCCTGTGTCACAGCAGTACATTGCGAGTGATGCAGGTGTGTTCAAAACGGTAGATATGAAAACGGGTCTAGCGTCAGATTATGTCGATGGCAATTTCCTTGTGACTTGTGTTGAGGATGAGCCGACACCTTTCTAATTTGGCTTAACCTAAGAATAGAAACTAAAAGAGGGCATCATAAAGATGCCCTTTTTGCATTTATTGGTTAGGTCAGAAATCATGGATTAGAGGTGGAGTGGGGTACGAGTTTAAATAGTAGTGCTGGACTCAATACTGATTATCCTCAAATGTCTAACTCTCCTTAGAAGGTGACTTTAATTTTGGTTTGGCGGTAGTACATCGCAACGTTCAAGCTATAGCCATGGCGCTGGATCGTTGAGATCTGCCAGAAATCCCCGACGAAATGCAGTTTTTTGCGTAAAGACATAATGGTCATTGGTAAAGAATTACTACCAACGTAGCTATCTGGCCAGCCGATTCGAAAAAGGTGTTCTTTGGAGAGATGTTTTCCGCAGTTTGAAGCAAGCTCTTTAAGCACTAAAAATTCACTGCGGGTCAAGGTTAGGCTAAATGGTTCCGTTTTCTTTTTATTATATTTTTCTATTACGAGAGCGAGAGAACCAGCATGGAACTCGATATTGATCGGCATAGTAGTGACTAAAAGTTAAGAAATAACTCCAATCATCTATCTAAATACGACTTCAGTTAAGGGCTGTTTTAATTTCCTGTACTCTGAAAGTGCTCATAAACTTGTTCTAAAAGTAGCGAAGCGAATAACAGCCACTCAAGACGATAGAAGCGGCTGTTATCAAATTTACATGTCAAAACTTACTATTTTTCGATCTTCATTTCTTTTTTTTGCATCGGACTTAGTTTCAATTTTGAACTCCAATTTGCATTTCTCATCGAGAGAATCAAAGTCGATCTGATTACTGATTGGACGAGAAGAGCAGTCGAGGCTCGGCACAACGCCGAACCACTTTACTGTCACATTTGCGGCTGTGGCACTAAAGGAAGTAAAGGCCAAAACACTGAACATTGAAATAACAAAATAACGCATAGTAGGCATCTCTGATTGCTAAGTTAAATGGTATGCCTAGTAGTATGCTGGTTACGTCTGGATTTTGTAAAATAAAAAGTTATAAATGCATAGTTAGAGTTTTGCTATGCTTAAGATGTCATTTGAGTGGTCAATAAAAAACGATTGTCTGTCTCGATGGTTTTGTCTATGTAATTGTTTTTATTGGATATTTTCTGAGGGTTTCTTATGTTGTTGAATATCGGGTTTGTGTAAGGTTATTAGCATCTTTGCTCTGTGCTACATACAGATGCTATATAAAACATCGGTTCAATTAGGCATTCTACGGTGATTAGTACTAAAGTAAGGTCAATTGCATTGATAAAATATCGAATAGATGAACCGCTGTTTGAGAAAAGCACTGGTGTGGAGTTTACATCGAGTAAAGGAATTCATTTTAGAAAGCTGGCAGTCAGTGGATTAAAAGATCTCCACATAGACGTGATAGAGCAAAACTACAGTAATAAGATTTTAGCACATCGATTAAAAGGTATTGTATTTGCTTGTGGACTCAGTAATGTGGCCTCTGTGTGTCAAAAGCTTGAGTTGTATGATGGTGTACTTAATGAAAAGCGCACAAGAACAATAATCTCTGATATGGCACTGAACTCGATTTGTTCTTTAAGTATTTAATGGAACAATCCATGTCTTTCAGAAATAAGATACTGCTCATTAATGCAACTCTTTTTCTAATGTTTGTTGGTATTTTTGTCTATGGGACAATTCAGTTCGTTAAAGGAAGTTACAACAACCAGTTAGGCAGAATCAAAGAGGGGATCATCGGTCAAAATACGAAATTAATACAAACGTTCGTTCAAAGCCAAGATGCTTTATTGGAAGAGAAAGCAGATTTTATTTTGGAGGAAGTAAAATATTTATCTTTGGTTTTTGAATCTTCATGTGTACGAGAATATCCACCACTTGACCATATAGAGGATAGTTTACGATGTATTAATGATATAGCGACAGATTACTTTAAAAGTATTGCATTTGTCGATATTTCTAAGAATATACAAATCTCTTTGACCCATAATGGCTCAACATCAGTACTCAGGTACAATCCTAAACACACGCCATTGTGGTCAAGCGACAATGTTTTTAAATACAAAGTAGTACGCGATAATATCACTAATAATTTTTATATACTACAACCGACGAAAGGCTTTTCAAACGTATTTTTAAAGTTTGAGCTTGATTTAAAAAAAATTTCACGTTCGCTGTCTTTTGATGGATTAGATAATAACAAGTATCAATTTCTATTACTAGATGATGAAGGATATTTTATTGCATCAAACTTGCAACAGAGTTATCGTCAATTATTAAGTACAAAAATTGTGGTTGACGAGCATTGTGATACTTTACATGATTACATTCAAAGCACGAAATCTGGTTTTTTTACAGTAAAAGTAAACAATGGCGTTTACAATATTATCCATCGTCAGAATCAAACAATGAGGTGGCGAGTAATATTAGTAACACCTGAATCTTATCTCCATTCTAGTTATGTCTCGACAAGAAAATTGTTGCTTTACTCTGACAATCAATTAATGGAAAAAATTCTGTTTTCGTCTCTTTCATTATTCATACTATTTCTAGTTCTTATTTATTTCACCGTAATGAAAACATTCCGTCCAGTGAATGATCTAATAAAACAAGCGAATTACTTAAAAGATAAGGATTTCACTAATGCAGAGAATATTGTTTATCACAACGGGGACGAGATCGAAGTGCTATCTCAAGCATTTAGCGAGGCAGGAAGAACGATCAAACTGCTCGTCGAAGATCTGGAAGGAGAAGTAAAACTGCGCACCGAACAGTATGAAAAGGCTGCGAAAGAAGCCATTGATGCGACGAAGAAAAAGTCAACGTTACTATCTAATGTCTCACACGAAATCCGAACACCTCTCAATGCCATCATCGGTTATTTACACATGCTAAAACGAAAAGGTTGTGACGCTTTCTGCCGCAATGAGATTGAAGGAGTCGATATGGCTAGCCACACGATTTTAGATATTGTAAATGATCTCTTGGATTTTGAGCGGCTGGATTCGGCTAACTATAAGCTGCATCCTAGTTATGTACCGATAAATAAGATTGTACGAAATGTAGAAAAAACATTTCACCCTCTCGCAAAACAAAAAGGACTCAAACTCAACATTGTTAAAGAGGGTATTGGAGGGGCACATCAACTATTTGTTGACGAGTTGCGATTTCATCAGGCATTGTCGAACATTATCACGAATGCTATTAAATTTACTGACATCGGAGAGATCGAAATCAGTATCTTAATGGATTCATTTGACGGCCAAAGAATGGTTATTTTTGCTGTTCGTGATACTGGTAGAGGAATTAGGCAAGAGGATCTTGAGAGCATATTTAATAGCTTTGAACAAGCAAATCAGGAAGATAAACAGTTCGGATTCGGATTGGGTTTAGCAATCACCAAGGCTATCATATATCTGATGGGGGGGGTGTTAGCCGTGGAGAGTAAAATTGAACAAGGAAGCATATTTAAAATTGCGCTTCCAATATCTATACTAACTCATAACGTACTTTTAGCATCTGAGGAAAATGAAGGAAGTGCCGACGATGAAAATATTGAAATGCAAAGCTTTGAAGACATTAAAGCACTGGTGGTTGACGATGTTGAGTTCAACCGGGAAATATTACAGTACCACCTGAATTTGCTTGGGATTGAATGCCTGACAGCGATAGATGGAGTTGATGCTCTCAATAAATTAGAGAAAGAAGAGATAGATGTAATTTTAACGGATGTCTCTATGCCAAATATGGGGGGGGTCGAACTCGCAAACAGAAGTAAAAATATCGCCCCAACGTTACCTATTATTGCCGTCACAGCAAGAGCAACCGTCCAAGAGGAAGAAAAAATGAGTCACTATTTTGACAATTATATTACGAAACCCGTCAACGAAATTGATTTGATGACGGCATTGTCTCTGACTTTACATAAATAAATGCCCATCGTTTTCCTTGCGTAGAACCGAAGGAAAACGCTTGTAATTACTCGTGTTGTTGCACTAGTTGAGCACATAAAAAAACAGTTTGAAAAGTGCTCTTATGTTCATTGCTGGTCATACAACAAAATTTAATCTTAGTTAGTAAAAAAAATAGATAAGTAGTCGCCTATGTTCGGAGAAATCATTCGCTCATTCAGAAAGCAGAGTGGTCTATCGCAATTGGATTTTGTTAACGCACTACAAAAAAGTAGTAGTAACTTTGACAATTTAGATGTCGTCACATTGAGTCGATGGGAAAGGGGAGCAACAAAACCGCACTTAAACAGGCAAAACGAGATTTTAGACATGTTGGGTGTCGATATCTTTGACGTGTGGTCGGCCGTCAATGACGTCAACAACTTGCCTGACTATACCAACAGAATAAACAACCACGGTTACTTTAATGAAAGTGGTGTCGACGAAGTCGAGCTGATCGTACTTAACGCAACAAACCTAGACAGGCTAGGCGAGGTGTTAAACCTTGTTAATGCAATCTTTGAATACGAAGAAAACGCAGTGTTAAAAGCGATGGAGTTTCAAGGATTAACGCGAGAATCCATTGCCACGAAAATAATCAACCAACATGGAGGTGAACTTACGATTGCAGTTAAGCATGGTCAAATATTGGGGCACTTGTTTTCAGCCAGTTACAGTCTTGCCACTGATTTTCTAGGTGAGGATATGTTGTTTCATGATAAGAATGTGCACTTTATTTTGTCATTTAACTGCTCACACATTGCTTCTCTGGTCGAGACATTAAGCCGAGAAGTCTATCGCTATATCCATAGTTTGGATCCAAATACAGAGCTGGTTTTGTATGTGAACAATCCAGTTATATTCAATCTGTTTTTCTCTTTGAGTTTCGAGTATCGAAGTGTATCGAGACAAGATGTGGTGTTCAAACTGATGAATATTGACATCAAGACTCTGAAGTCTCGAAGGGTTTGGATGAACCTACTATCTCAATATAAGGATAAGCATGATGTATAAATCGGTACTTGTTGTTGATGACGTAGAGTTATCGCGAGAAATTATTAAAAGTGCGGTTTTGGCTGCGAGTGATTGTGCAAAGATCACCTGTGTCGAAAACGCTTATTCAGCGATCAATAAAATACGCAGTAAGAAGTTTGATTTGGTCATTATGGACATCATGATGCCAAATGGAGACGGCTTTGAATTGTTGAGCATGATTTCACAGCTGGCGATCTCGACGAAAATCATCGTTATTTCGTCACTTGATAGCGCTGTTATCGATTCAATGCCGCAAATAGGAAGACTGTATGATCTTAATATCTTTAAAGCGTTAGAAAAGCCAATTAACTCCAAGAATGTCACTGATCTTGTCACGGAGGTTTTTGAACAAGACGATGAGAAGAGAGAAACGGTTCATCGATATGCCCATGATGTGAACATCTTTGATTTTCCGATTGGTGCTTATTATCAACCTCAGGTAGCAACGGTAAGCAACGATGTCATTGGCGTGGATATCAGTGGGAACTGGCTCAATAATGATGATGGGTTGTTGTCGACACGCCTTCTTCCAGAAATTGGTACATTGACGAGTAAAAAGGTCTTTAACCAGATCGTTATCGGGAGGTTCCTACAAGACTACAAGGCGTATTTTAAGGAACTAGCCAATCGACTGTATTTTACGCTTCATATTCACAGAGACTTCATTGAAGATAGCTTCATTTACGGTTGCTTAATGGATCTGGTTAAGTTTAATCCAAACCATCATTTTAGTCTGTATGCGGAGAGTGATGATGTACTTGACGTCGATAGCTCGACGTGTATTCACCAGCTAGATGCCTTATTGGCCAACGGTGTTAGCTTGATTCTGGGCTCGGATAAGCTAACTGCGGAGCGTGTTATTTCAGCCTCGAAACTGCCTGTACGCGAGCTAAAATTATCTGGTCATAAATATCCTACATTCAGTGCGAATTATAATGCTGATTTACTGCTGAGTATTTCTAACGCGTCTAAGCAATGTAACCTCAGTGTGATGCTCGATGGAATAGAAGATGAGGCATTGAGTCAGCTTGCGACGTCCAATGGGCTGACAAAGCAACAAGGCATTTTATTTGGTGGACCTGTCAACGCGAAAACACTCACCAAGACTCTAATAAAACAAAATAGATACATACCTGAAGGGGAGGTTTAATAACCGAGCAAGCTATGGTTTTGCTTTCCCGAGCCTTAATTTTTAATCAACACCAATCGCTTTCTTGGTTTGATTCTTCCCAAAACTAATCCTCCGAGAAAAGTGTCTCACAGTGGCAATGGCATTATTTACTTCAAGCCCCCACGTTTACTTAGTAGACACTTTTCTCTCAAACCCTTGCTCTTCACCTTTTATTGAATGCAAAGATCTCTACCTAAAAATCGAGCTTTTTCAATAGGTTTTATTCTGAAGTTCTCTATTTTACTGACGCGTAATTCAATCAAAATGAGAATGAGTCTAGTGTTAGCTTAAAGGAGTTATTATGAAACAACACGATTGAAGGGGCTTTATTAAATCGTTTACCACAACATCAGTCGCGGTTGGTCTAGGTGTTGCTTCAGCACTTTCAAAAGCCTTTTTCTTCAAAAAGAAAGAAGACTCGGGACTAGATATAACGAAGGGCTCCCCAATATTAGAAAAGTATTTGCCCGATCTTTTTGAGCGTCCGCCTCAGCTAAAACACCATACACCAGCGCTGATTATTGGTAGCGGTTTTGGCGGAGCAGTCGGTGCATATCGACTTGGTAAAGCCGGTATCAAAACTTTCGTGATTGAGCTAGGTAACCGTTGGCCTGTAGACACTAAGTGTGCCGTGTTTGCTCACGATATGATTGCGGACAAGCGCATGTTTTGGCAACGAGATAAAACGACACTTCCTGCGCTGACATTTGATCTACCATTCCTGCAAACAATCACTCCTCGAAATATCGAAAAATTTGGCGGAGTGCTGGATATTGTTGATAGACCGAGAGAAAACAATATCGATGGCTCTGATTTGCTACTCGGTACCGCAGTTGGTGGTGGCTCAGTCATTTATACAGGCGTGATGGTTATTCCTAAAGAGGAGCACTTCAACAAACTGTACCCTCAAGAGTTGTCATACAAAGAGACGCTAGAAACGTACTACCCTCGCGTTCAATCTATTCTTAAACACAGTGAAATGCCAGATGATATTTTTGCAAGCCTACCTTTCAAACACTGTCGTGATTGGAATAAAGAGGTGAAAAAAGCGGGTTACCAGCCTTATAAAATCGATGGCAACTGGAACTGGGATGTAGTTCGTAAAGAGCTAAAGGGGCAGAGCCTTCCTTCGTCGACCATAGGCTTGACTAGCTTCGGTAACAGTAATGGTTGTAAGAACGACCTTGGTCAAAACTACATTCCTTTAGCTGAGGCAACGGGGAGTGTGACTATTCACCATAATAATGATGTGCGTAACATCCGTATGAATGGTGATATTTACGAGTTAGATGTGGCTGAGATCGATGCGTATGGCAATGTTGTACATGAGCAAACCGTGACATGCGATAAGCTGATCATTTCTGCGGGTTCTTACCATACAACACCACGGGCACCGTTATGCGAGGTTCCGTTGTCTGAAAAACGTGCAAATGCAGTGTTGGCTTGCAGCCGCCGCTCAAAATAGGCTTTGTTGCTTAATTCGGTTGGAAGACATGGCAGCCCAAAGTTGTTCAGTTATTAAGCAATATACTGAGTTTCA
>NZ_JAPHPY010000025.1:0-77089 GCF_026241575.1 Vibrio sp. Sgm 5 | reverse complement strand
GAAGAGGCCCAAGTCATCGCAGCGATTCATCGTGTCAGAGATGGGTATATCAAGGAAAGAACAGCCGCGATGTCTCGAATTGGAGCTATCTTGCTTGAGTTCGGCCTGAGTTTTCCAAAGGGGCATGCAAAGATGAAGTCTCTCTTCCAATGGCTAGCGGAGCAAAAAGTATCCTTGCCGGAGAGTTTGCTGTGTGAATTAGTGTCTATCCATGAACACTACAAATACCTTAATGAAAAGGTCAAAGCTCAAGACAGTAAGCTTCAAACCGTTGTTAATAATAACGAAAGTGCACAATTGCTGAAAACTATCCCTGGAGTTGGCGACCTTACCTCGACGTTGTGCGTTGCCGATGTAAGCTCCCCAAACAATTTCACCAATGGTCGGGAAATGGCAGCTTGGTTAGGGCTTGTACCAAGACAATTCTCTACGGGAGGAAAGACCAAACTACTTGGCATGAGTAAACGAGGCAATAAACATCTCAGAACTCTGTTTATCCATGGAGCAAGAGCAGTCCTCTCAAGACTAGAAACGACAGGGAAAGTGTTTGGTGAGCGGCTCATCAAGCTCCGGGCAACGAAACCATTTAATGTTGTGGTCGTCGCACTTGCCAACAAGCTAGCCAGAATAGCTTGGGCGGTGTTGTACCACCGCCAAGCTTTTAAGGCTGTATAGCTATAACCAAGTTTGCAACGCCAATGAACGTGATGACAAAAACGGTCAATCGGCCAGATTAAGAACCTGATACAAAAAATAGCAGTTAATGCTTTGGGCTTTTTAAGGATAATCTGGCGCAGATATCATCGTGGAGCTGGGAAGCTAGAGCTCCCAACAAGGACTCCGAATACATTAGCGCAAACCAACTCCGTTATGACTTAATTGTAGTTGCAATAACGGGGCGGACCATACATTTTTATATCATCATAAGTAGGCATTCCCCTAAGATGATTTTCTTAAGTGATAATTCCTTTCTAATTCATTTAGATATGATCTAATCATTAACCGTTATCGGTTTATGCCGTACTCAGAGCCCCTCCTGAATAGGGAAAACTTTAGGAGCCGTCATGAAAAGATCTATCAAAAAAAGAGAGCAAAAAGCTGTCATTTTTTTGTGGCTCCTCATCAGTGGCTCTTGGTTATGGCGGCAGCTGATAAGTATGGAATATCTCGTTCACTAATTACGGAAAATTACCTTCGAATATTGAGGTTCATCCTCAAGGAAGCCTTACTTTCAAGGATGAGAGAAGGCTTTCACCTCTATCAATTCGCTAAACATATTCAATATACATCTATGCATCCTGAATTAGGTTATACATCAACACAGACCGTTTGGAATAAGCACCTCCGAGACTCCTTCTCCTTTTACCTTAGCAAGGCCAAGATTATAATGACAAGAGTCTAACTCTAAATACACCGTACGGAGCAGATTATGATCACGGAAAGTCACTCGTACTTTTGAGTCGACCATCGCAACAAGGACAATATCAACATCACGCACCATCTTACTGGCACAACCAAAAGAAAATAGAATAAAAATAAACAATACGCTTTTCATCGTACCCAAAAGTTCCAAATATTGAGCCCAAACATTACTGAACTAACTCTCTATTCGGATAGCATCTCATGTTTTTTTTTATACCCCTAGTCAACACAAAACCGAAACACTATTTACTCACTTCAATCTATGTTTTTGATGGTTAAACGATTGTGGAATTCGAAAACCTTCTCTGGACAAACATCTAGACAACGCCCACAACTGATGCAAGTTTGATCCATGACTCGCCTGTCCCCTTCTTTTAAGGGCTGACGCAAAATTTCAGGTTCTGGGCAGACATAAAAGCAGTCCATACATTTCGTACACTCTTCTCTGCGCACAGCAGTGACTCGCATTAAACTCTTGCTACCAATCACGCTGTACGTTGCTCCCAGTGGACACAAGTGACCACACCAGCCGTGCTCAACTAACAATAAATCCAGCACAAACACCAATAAGATCAAAACCCAGCCAGCGCCCATGCCAAATACCAAACCACGATGCAGTGCCGCAACAGGATCCAGCCAAGTCCAAAGCACTGAGCCCGAAATCGCGCTGCCAAGCATCAATGCAGGGATTAACCAGTAACGAATATTTGGCGACCAACGATAGCTCGCTTTGAGATTGAGTTTTCTGCGCAGCCACGCAGCAAAATCCGTCACGATATTGAGTGGGCATACCCAAGCACAAAAAGCGCGCGGAGCAAGAATCGCGTAAAACACCAACACAATCGCTACGCCTAGGAAAGCGTTAAACTCTGGAATATGACCTGTGGCGAGAGACTGTAATACAATCAGAGGATCGCTTAATGGCACCGTATTAAGCAGCATACTGGAAGACAAATTGCCTTGCAGAATGCCCCATGTTGGCCCTGCCATAAACAGAACAATGATGATCAGTTGGCATAATCGACGTAAAATGAGAAAACGATGCGCACGCCACCAGCCCAGTTTTTCGATGGCTTCTATGCCAGCATCTTGCGCTAAGTTCTTGGCCATTATTGACCTCCTTTGAGCGACTCAAGCGCACCACTTGGCACTGGATTATCTGCTGGTAAGACATTTTCAAGCGGCTTGTCGATTTCTTGCCAGCCAAAATTGTAGTGGCTACCAACCTTACCTTTCGCTAGATCCGTTGGCACCACTTTGATCGCAGCCACATCAAGCACACAAGCTTGTTCGCATTTGCCACAACCCGTACACACATCAGAATTGACGGTCGGGATCAGCTTCGCGTGATAGCCCGTTCTATCATTACGAATGTTCTCCAGCGTTATCGCTTCATCAATTAGCGGGCAGACACGGTAACAAACGTCGCAACGCAAACCTTGCCAGTTCAGACAGGTCTCGTGGTCGATCAGCACAGCCGTCCCCATTCTCGCATCGTCTATATCGGTAAGATCATGATCCAACGCACCGCTAGGACAAGCCACGACACAAGGGATGTCTTCACACATTTCGCAAGGAATATCGCGCGCAGTGAAGTACGGTGAACCAGTTGCAACTGGGGATAGCAGACTCGCAAGCTTCAAAGTGTCATAAGGGCACGCCTGAACACACAGCCCACAACGAATACAGGCAGACTCAAAATCACCTTCTGGCAAAGCGCCAGGCGGACGAATAGGCACACCTTTAGTTTCGCGCGCTTGGCTCTGCAAAGACTGCAATCCAAGAACACACGCTGCCGCACCCACACCAGCGGCGGTACGGGCAGTGTCACGCAAGAATCGACGTCGACTTTGCGAGGTTTTTGATTGAGAGGATTTCATTATTATTTTCCTCAAACACGCTCTAATTGCTCTTAAATAAGTTAAGCATAAATAGCGCTAAAAAGGTGTGCTCCCCATACCCCATAAGAGGTAACTCAAGTATCTCTTGATTAAAATCAACTCGTTGCAGATACCGACTTCACACTTTAGTGAAAATGGCTTTATTTCGTTATTTCAAAGTTCACCATTATTCTCCATAAAATGAGAGTTACTCAGTATAAAAATTCAACACAAAATCACTCTCATTGGTATTTTCAATGATAATCCACTATGAAAAGTTAAAATTAGAAATACGTAACATACTAAATTAAAAGTAGTTTGGTTCCTAAAGCTAAAAAAATACTATTCAAACCGCATTTCTCTGGTTAGATTGAAATTAATTCCAATAAACCAAAGGAGAGAAGCATGGAAATCATCGTACGTCCAACCACTGTTGAAGACGCTGCTGCACTAGTCGAAATCTATTCACAACCGAAAGCACAACGTGAAACCCTGCAACTCCCTAAGCCATCTCTCGCGATGTGGGTCGACCGACTATCCAACATGCCCACAGGTGTTTACAGTTATGTCGCAGAAATCGATGGTAAGGTGGTCGGAAACATTGGCTTTCATCACTCCCAACGCCCAAGAACATCACACACGGCCTCGTTTGGAATCGGTGTGCACGATGAGTTTCACGGTTTAGGAGTCGGCAACGCGTTGATCAGCACCGTAACGGATCTCGCCGACAACTGGCTCAATGTTCGACGTATTCAAATCGAAGTAAACACCGATAACGAAGCTGCCATTGGCTTATACAAGAAACACGGTTTTGAAATAGAAGGTGAATTGGTCGATGCCTCTTTTAGAGACGGTGAGTTTATTAATACTTACAGCCTAGCCCGTATCAATAAACCGAAAAACTAACGTCTATTGACCTAAAAACTGCCTTTATATACCCAAGTAACCTCGAGATACTTGGGTATATCTACCTTCGGGTCGATTTTGCTTTCTTCGCAGTTTCTACCCCAAAGAGTCCAGGACACGTTTGGTGAGCGCTTCGGTATAAGGGTTAATCTTCCAATGATCTGGACTCCACCCTTTTACAAAGCGTTGGAAATCCGCCCAAGCCACGGCAAATAAAGGTCGCCACTCTTGTTCGACCTCAGATGGTTCTAACTCGGTTTGATAATGTTTCAGTGCTGTATTTAACGCAACAAAATAGGTATCAAGCACCCAAGGTTCCATTTCAGCACATTTATCAGGATCGACAGCACTGCTCATAAATAGCGCGACATCTTTCATCGCGCAACCATGACCGACGTATTGAAAATCGACCGCGGCAACCGCCGAGTTTTGCGAATTGAAGCAGAAGTTTGCTAGCTTCGCATCGCCATGAATCAAGGTTTGAAATCGCGCTTGTTTTAGAGTTTGGTCGATTAACCCTGCCCTCTTTTTCAACCGAGCATCTTGAAGGACTGCCAATTCATCAGGTCGAGTATCTAAGTGCCAATACGTTCCCGTTTTCCATAAAGCATCATGATGAACGCCAATGTATCGCGCATGAAAGTTAGCAAGCCATTCTAAACACGCTTTTAGTTGGGCTTTTCCTGCACTTTTCATTACGTTTGGGTACCCCGCCAGAGTAAGATCTTCCATCACGATCAACCATTCCGTTTCATTCTGAAAGCATTTAAGCCCTTGAGGAATACGGCAACGCTCATCAACTGTTTGACTGAAGTATTGATACCAACTCACTTCAACTTGGTAAGAATGCAGCTTACGTTTATGGGAGCGGTCGGTATTCCAGCCTCGCGGATGCTCAGACGGTTTTGGTAATTGAACATGCTTTACAATAATGGAGCGCTGCGAAAAGGTCAGTCTGACCAACTCTCCGTATCCGCCCCATAAAGACTGGATCACATCGACACCTTGAAGCAAACCAAGTTCCAGTTCATCTCCGATGCTTTGATAATGTGGGTTATTCATTGATTCCATCAAGCGAGTAAATGCGACCATTCTGGGTGTGTTGCCATGTATTTAATCACGTATGGGCAAATGGGCACAATAGTGTAACCAAGCGCTTCAATCTCAGGTAGAACCGACGCCATCATGACGCTTCCATAACCTTTGCCGCGAGCTTCTTCCGGAATAAGCGTCGAAGTAATATGCATCTCCCCATTCTCGAGTTTATAAGCCACTTTCGCTTTATGGTCTTGGTCTAAATCGACCCAGAAAATCTGGTTTGTTGTGTCATGTGTCACTTTCTGCATTATCTACCTCCCACTTTTGGCCTCTGTTTTATTGAATCAATCTATATGACTGCATAGAATGATATCAACGCAATAATCTAGTCAATTCCTACTAATTATCATAGCGCGGAACACCTTCTCGAATCAGGTACGACAATAAGAATGAGAAATATGATGGCGAGCGCCACGGACAGTCGAGCGTCTCTACAGAACAAAAACGCCCCAGAACGTCAGGCAAGCACATTAAATAGCACCGATGCAATGGCAATGGTGGAACACGGCAGTGAAGTCACATTGAACGTGACGACACCTGTTGGAACGAAGTTCATCACCACGAGCACCTTCATGGGTTGCCATTCAAATAATACCGCGTTGATAGAAATTCCAAACATTTCAGATGAAGATTTGAAGTTCTATTTCCAAGAAGGTTTTTGGATTAACGTAAAAGCGTATTCGCATCGCGGCGAAGGTGCGGTTATCCCTTTCAGAGCACAATTACAGCACCGCTTGGGTGATCCATACCCGTTACTGGTGCTGAGTTTGCCAAATACCATGCAAGTGTATCAACTAAGAAAAGAAGTGCGTTACGAAGTAAATTTACGTTCTCGACTTCAGTTTGAACAGTACCGAGCTGAGTGTGAAATACGCGACCTATCAAAGAGTGGTTGCCGTTTTGTAACTTCACCAATGAGTCGAACACTTCAAGTCGGAGATCAGATTACGTTAGATATCACCATGCCAGGAAATGGACGTCTGCTTGCACCATTAAAAGGGAAAATTTGTAATCTGCAAAAATCGGTGCATTACGCGCGTTACGGCGTGGAATTTGATGACTTTGGCAAAGCAAACGCTAAGAACTTATTAAGCCACCTAAAATTTGATGGCACCAAGCTAAAGCTGAAAGGCTAACGCAAAGCTTCTGTTCTGAATTTTAACGTTACAATGGAAAAACCCCTTACCATCTGGCAAGGGGTTTTAAACAACTAAAAATAAGGCAGTATATTTTCAGTCATATTCGACTTAGAAATCGTAGCGTAGGCCTAGTGCTAGCTCGTCTTTCTCTTCAGTACCTTTGCTGTCCATTAGGTCGAAGTTGTATGACGCGTAGCCACGGAAGTTAGGCTTGAAGTAGTAAGTTACGTCAACCGCTAGGTTATCGACGCTGTCGTCGTTATCTTGCTCTGCTTTGTTGTACGTAGAAGTGAACACTGTTTGGCCCATTGTGTAAGCTACTGCTAGCTCATAACCTTTGTAGTCAACATCACCAGAAGCAGGAGCCACATTAGCATCTTGATCTAGGTTATCACCACCAGTGTAAAGACCAGAAACGTAGAAGTTACCAACAGTGTAAGCAGCCGCTAGCATGAACTCGTCACCTTCGTTCTGATCTGCGTAGCCAGCACCAACTTCGAAACCAGTGTCAGCAAATGCGTAGATTGCTGATAGAGAGAAGCCATCTTCATCGTTATCACCAAAGCCATTCGCTTCTTCAGTACGGTCAGCAAAACGGTAGCTTGCACGCAATGCTAGTTGCTCGAACTGACCAGCGTAAGAAACCATGTTGTCTGTACGATCAGCCACTGCTAGTTTGTATGCTGCAGTATTGCCGTGGTAAGCCATGATATCTGTAAAATCAGTGATTACACCTAGTGCACCATCGTTTTTACCGTAAGTGATTTCACCGTACTTGCCACCAAGACCTGCGTAAGCGTAGCGAGTTTCAAGATCACTGCTCTCATCGACAGCGCCTTTTTCAGAAGTTTCGAATTCACCTTCCCAAAAACCAACACCGTACAGGCTGTCGTTGATTTCCTGTTTGCCTAGGAAGTTAAGACGGATACGAGAAGCATCTTCTGCTTTGCCATCCATCATAGAAAGACGCGCTTCAGCACGGCCGCCCATGTTTAGTGAAGTACCGTCTTGGTTGTATAGTTCTGAAGCGACAACTTGAGATCCAGATGCTAACAGAGCCACTGCTACAGCTAATGTTTTCAATTTCATTTTAATTTTCCATATCTTTGTTTTTAGTTGTTTCCTCACCAGAAAACAGGACATTTCTGTACCAACGAGAAAACGGACGGCATAGTAGCAGCCTCGATTCATAGCGCAACAAGTTGAATAGACAGGATATATAGAAGAAAACACCATGCGAGATGGCAATATGAATACAGCAAAACCATCAAGTTAGCGGATAGATAGGAAAATGTGTGTGTGTCAAAAAAATTTTGACGCAAAAAATACACTCAAAAGATTTATAAATGTGACATCAATCACACAGGATCTCATGTAAACATATGATTTATATGATGTTAGTTTTATCAATATTGAGTTAAAGGTAAAAAAATCCCCAAGCCAACGCCCAGGGATTCTTTTCGATCAGTCGATGTTTATCACTTACCGCTTTTTATTAAAGCTTGAAGAAGCTCAACTGTTCTTTTTGCTTTTCAGCGAGGTGAGAAAGCTCTGTACTTGCGCTCGCGCTTTGGCTGATGCCTGCAACGTTTTGGTTCACAAGCTCAGACATATTTACCACGTTGCGGTTGATGTCTTGAGTCACCTGAGACTGCTCTTCTGCCGCTGTTGCCACTTGCGTATTTGAATCGTTGATGTTGGCAACAGATTCTGTAATACCAATCAACGCATCATTCGCTTGCTGCGTTAGTTCATTGTTGCGGTTCAGCATTTCTAAGCTCACCTGCATACTGTCATTGGCAAGGCCAGACTGTGCTTGAAGCTCTTCAATGATAGAAGAGATTTCTTGCGTTGAATCTTGAGTGCGCGCTGCCAGCATACGAACTTCGTCTGCTACAACAGCAAAACCACGACCAGATTCACCTGCACGTGCTGCTTCAATCGCCGCATTCAGTGCTAGAAGGTTAGTTTGCTCAGATACGCCACGAATCACTTCAATAACGTCGTTGATTTGAACCGATTGCTCTTTCAGACGAAGAACCACTTGCGCCGCATCGTTAAGTGCTTGAGACATTTGCTCGCTTGCTTGTGCACTCTCTTGGAAGATCGCTAGGCCAGATTGCGCTAGACCATCCGCTTCACGAGCTGTCGCATCTGCTGATGTAGCATTATCGCTAACGTTGTTTGCCGTGCTTGCAAGCTCATTAAC
This sequence comes from Vibrio sp. Sgm 5, assembly GCF_026241575.1. Taxonomy (NCBI): domain Bacteria; kingdom Pseudomonadati; phylum Pseudomonadota; class Gammaproteobacteria; order Vibrionales; family Vibrionaceae; genus Vibrio; species Vibrio sp. Sgm 5. The sequence goes on along the minus strand of NZ_JAPHPY010000025.1, from coordinate 68,435 downwards.
AGCGGATGCAACTTGTTCGATTTCCGCCAGTTCTTGCTGCGCATTGGCTTCAGCTTGCGTCATTACCGCCGCAAGTTCAGTTGAAGCAGACGCGACTTCTTCGCTAATACGCATCAATTGATCAACCGTATCATGAAGCTGTTTCGCTGTTTGGTTAACGTCTTTGCTTAGCTGAGCGATCTCGTTGTCACCATCAATGTCTGCACGTACTGACAGATCACCACCCGCGAGTTTACGCATCACTTCTTGTAGTTTTTGGATTGGCGTAACAATCATGCCTGACAAGAACCACGCGCCTAGCAAGGAGAAGGCAAAAACAGCAATCACTGACATCATTGCGTTGTTTTGTACGCGAACGTGTTCACGAGCACTTGCTTCTGTCGCTTGTGTTGCAATTTGGTTTACGCGTTGAGACAGCGCATTGATCGTTGCAACCATTTCATTACCGACACGACGGTAACCAGAAATAAAGTTTGTGTATTCGCCATCAGAGACCAAGCCACGATCATGACGATTGAAGAACTCAACCGCACGAGTTGAATAGTCGATGTATGTATCGATGCTTTGGCGTACTTTTTCCGCTTCTGATGCAAAAGTGCCACGCGCATCAATCTTGTCGATATCCATATCAATGGCTTTCGCGCCTGCTTTAAGATCAGCAAGGAAGGCATCACGACGAGACGCATCATAAATCGCGTAAACCGCGCTAATACGTAGTGGGTAAACTTGGTCGTCAATTTGAGCCAGTGTGTCTTTATAGAACACGAGCGATTCGGAGTTAGAAGCAACCAATTCTTGCTCTGCTTCTAGATTGTTTTGCGTGATCCACAATGCAATAAACAAAGTGATCGCGGTGAATAGAACTGGAACCAAAATTTGCGTTCGAACCGACAAATTTTTCAGGGATAGCTGCATGAGTGACCTCAGGTATTTGCGTGTGGCTTCCTTGCGATGGGATTATTCCCAGACGAATAGACAAGGGGGCAAATACTAGAGGTAGATCACATTTTTGTCCAGAGCGAAAAGTCATCAATTTCATAACGTTAGTGACAATATCCCGTCAACTGCGACGGGATATTGTCGTTATGACAAATTATGAAAACTTGTACGCTTTTTTATCAGCTTTTACGCCAATGAGTGCTTATTTTCTAAGCGCATTCAACTTAGCTTGTGCCAACCCGAAGATGGTGTCGATAGGGTAAGTTCCCTCGTCAGTCGCTTCACCAGCATCTTTGCCAGTAAACAGCTCAACCGCTTCGGTTACGTGGTCGATAGCCCAGATATGGAAATCTCCCTTCTCTACCGCTTTGACAATGTCAGGGCGAAGCATCAGGTTATGTACGTTTGAACGCGGGATGATCACCCCTTGTCCAGCATGACGACCTTTGATTTCACACACATCGTAGAAGCCTTCTATCTTCTCGTTTACACCACCAATAGGCTGCGCTTCACCGAATTGGTTCATCGAACCGGTAATCGCAATGTCCTGACGGTTCGGCTGTTTCGAGAACGCAGACACGACTGCACAGAACTCAGCCATACTTGCACTGTCACCATCTACACCACCGTACGATTGCTCAAAGGTAATCGTGGTTGTCAGTGGAACGCGTGCTGTCTTACCAAACACAGAAGATAAGTAAGCCGACAGAATCATCACGCCTTTCGAGTGAATACTACCGCCAAGATCAACACTTCTCTCGATATCAATCACTTCACCATCACCGTAACACGTGGTTGCCGTAATGCGGTTTGGCGCGCCAAACATGTGATCACTGGTGCTCAATACCGACAGTGCGTTGACCTGACCAACTGCAGAACCTTCGGTACGAATCAAGGTCGTGCCATTAACGAAGGTTTCCATCACGCTATCTTGCAAACGGCTGACTCGCATTTCTTGATTGCTCAAAGCCTCTTCCACGTGTCCGATACGGATCATGTTGGAATTCGCCTGACGAGCCACGTAGTTAGACTCACGCAATAGATTAGCGATGTTGGCAGAATGCAACGAAAGCTTGGTTTGGTCTCCAGACAACCGCGAACTGTATTCGATGATGCGTGCGATGGCTTTCTTATCGCAGTGCAGCATGTTGTTGTCGTTCACCACACTAGAAATAAAACGTGCGTATTGCAGTTCTGAGTCAGGTGTACGCTTCATCTCATCTTCAAAGTCTGCTGTTACTCTAAACAACTCACCAAACTCCGGATCATAATGCTGGAGCAACTGGTAAGTGCGGTAATCACCAAACAGGATTATCTTTATATCAAGAGGGATCGGTTCTGGATCGAGAGACACCGCACCAGTTAGCGTGACCTCTTTCTCTAACGAGGTAAAACTTAACTGACGCGAACGCAACGCTCGTTTGAGACCATCCCAGACGTAAGGCTGCTCTAGTACTTTTTGTGCATCCATCAAAAGAACGCCACCGTTGGCTTTATGTAGACTGCCCGCTCGAATTAACGAGAAATCAGTAAATACTGTGCCTTTGAAAGTTGCGGTTTCAATCGAGCCAAACAGAGAGTGATAGTTCGGGTTTTCTTCCACCACAATTGGAAATTCACACTTGCTGCGATTGACCAACACATTCACTTTGTAACGACGTGGTAACTTCTTATCTAAAGAAGCTGTGGCAATCTCACCTTGCTCTCCACTCTGCTCCAAGAAAATATCAGCATTTTCAACGATGTCTTTTTGCAGATCAGTGAGATACGTTTTGATCTCAGAGTACTCCGCATAATCCACTTTCAACTGTTTGATGAAGTGGGTAATTACATCCAGCGTGACATCATCATTGAGCTTTTTGATCTTTTCACTGAACGACTCTTCCCACTCGGTCAGCTCACGAATCATGTTACGTAGGCTAACCTCTAGTTCATCAATGCTACTGGAGAAGTATTCTTGCTCTTTCTTACTCAGAGCATCAAACGTCTCTTCGGTATGCAACTCTTCGCCATCCATCGCGACGAACTGGTAATCACCTTGAGTCGTTATCGTTAAGCTAATGCCTTTTTCTTTTGCTTCTTTACTGATGCTGTCCAATTCAAGCTGTTGCTTGTTAGCCAATTGGTTTTTTAGGCGATCGGCACGGCTGTAGTACATCTCGTTATCGAATGCTAAAGGCAGTGCGTTCAGCAACTTCCCCATCAACTTTTCAATATCAGCTTTCAGTTTGTTACCGATACCGCAAGGTAACTTGAGGACTTTGGGAACACGTGTGTCTTCAAAGTTCGCCACGTAGCACCAATCAAACAGTGCCGCTTCATCATGTTGATGACGATTTAAATAGCGCAGAATCATGGTGCGCTTGCCCAGACCATTCTGACCAATAGCGTAGATGTTGTACCCTTTCTCCTTGATTGACATCGCGAACTCGACCGCCTTTTGAGCGCGCTCTTGTCCAACGATTTCATCAATCGGAGGCAATTCCTTGGTCGACTTACATGGCATATTCTCTAGATCCGCTACAGAATACAGCTGTTTAGGTTCCAATCTTTGTACTGCCATACTCGCCTCCTTTTTCTTATTGTCGTTACCTCAGTGTAGAGATTATTTGTTTAAAATTAAGTGATTTATCTTCCACACCAGTTCGTTTGGACATTTTACGAGCAGTCACTCAGCAACAAAATGAAAACAAGTCGCACTTGCAATTGATAATAATTTTCATTTAATATCTCTTCAAATCGAATTTTGCGGAGATGAACATGAATATTGAGCAATGCTGGATGCGCTATTTGAAAGCAGAGCAATTGATGGAGCAAGGACATTGGCCTGAAGCTCACCGTCTATATGAAGACGTGCTCAATCATCTACCTAACCATATTCAATCCGCACTAGACAATGAACAAACCAAACCGTGTCAGTTCGTTTGTTTGATAAGTGGTTTGCGTGATGCAAGCGTCGCGCAATCAGAGATTCTAAACAAACTGGGCTTGCATCAAGAAGCGTTCGCTGCACTCAATCAATCCTATGCTCTATTTCAGTTCTTACAGCTCGAAAGCCATGATCTAATTTGCCGTGTAAGCCAATTGCTTAGTAAACAAAGTGAAGACTTGTTAGCGCACATGGCCGCATTTTGCTCTGCACAGCGCAATGCGCAATGGATGATTGAATTAGACCATGTCACACGAGCTCATGAGCAATTCTTATATCTACAAGCGATGACCTCAGCAGAAGCGGGAGCATCTCAGCTATATAACTAAACCGTACCGCATAATTAAAGCCACACTGTATGAACAGCAAGTAAGGCAATACATAACAACTCGATACACAAGGAAACGTGATGTCCGCACAAACCATTCTTTCGGTGAAAAACCTGTCTGTCAGCTTTACGACAAACGATGGTATCGTCGATGCAGTAAAGAATGTGAGCTTCGACTTACAAGCAGGAGAAACACTGTCTATCGTTGGTGAATCAGGCTCAGGCAAATCTGTCTCAACCAATGCGTTGATGAGGTTGCTGCCAGATAATGCAATTTTGCATAATGACGCTTCTATCGTCTTTGAAGGCGAATCAATCCTAGAGAAAACCGAACGCCAAATGCAAAGCATCCGTGGCGATCGCATTGGTATGATTTTCCAAGAGCCAATGACGTCTCTAAACCCATACATGCGCGTCGGTATTCAAGTGGCGGAAGCCATTATGTGTCATCGTCCAGTGAGTAAGAAACAAGCGAAAGACAAGGTGCTTGAGTTGTTTGACTTGGTGCATTTACCAAATCCTCAACAAGCTTACACTAAGTATCCGCACGAATTCTCTGGTGGTCAGTTGCAACGCATCATGATTGCCATGGCTTTAATCAACGAGCCAGACATTCTGATTGCCGATGAGCCAACCACGGCGCTAGACGTTACCGTTCAGGCAGAAGTGCTTTATCTGATCAAAGAGATCCAAGCCAAGATGGGCATGGCAATTTTGTTCATCACTCACGACTTAGGCGTAGTGAAACACTTTGCTGACCGAGTATTGGTGATGTGTAAAGGTGAAGTGGTCGAAGAAGGCATCACAGAAGCACTCTTCTCCGAACCGCAGCATGATTACACCAAGATGCTGATTAACTCGATTCCTAAAGGCAGCAAAGACCCGATTGAAGAAAACGCCGCTGAACTTCTTAAAGCCGATGATATCCGAGTTAAATTCCTTGTTAAGCCGCACTTCATCGCCAGCAAGAACGAGTATTTTGAGGCAGTTAAAGGCATCTCATTAGAGTTAAAACAAGGCGAAACGCTTGGTATTGTTGGTGAATCGGGTTCCGGTAAATCAACACTAGGACGAGCTTTGATTGGTTTGTTGCCATCAAGTGGCAAGATTCAATTCAAAGGTCAGGATCTTTCCCTACTTACTGCCAAACAGCGTTTTCAGTTAAAGAAAGATGTACAGATGGTGTTCCAAGACCCTTACGGTTCGCTTTCTCCTCGCATGACGGTCGGTGATATCATCACTGAAGGTCTCACAGTGCATCAACCTCAAATGGGCAAAGCAGAACGAATGCAAAAAGCACGTGATGTTCTGCGAGAGGTGCGCTTAGATCCAGCATCTATTAACCGCTACCCGCATGAGTTTTCTGGTGGTCAGCGTCAACGTATCGCGATTGCACGTGCGTTAATTCTTGAGCCTTCTTTCATTTTGCTTGATGAGCCAACCTCTGCTCTCGACCGTTCTGTTCAGTTGACCGTCATTGATCTTCTGAAAGATCTGCAGAAGAAACACAACATCGGCTTCTTGTTTATTAGCCACGATCTCTCTGTAGTCAAAGCGCTGTCGGACCGTGTTTTGGTGATGCAAAAGGGTGAAGTCATGGAGCAAGGAACGGCAGAAGAAATTTTCCACAACCCGCAAAGTGATTACACAAGAAAACTGATTGATGCCTCATTTGATCTTGAAAACAATGAAAATCAAGATGATGCAGCCTAGATTCATCACAATTTCATATTCATAAACTAGGATTAAAGTATGGCGAATTTTTCGCCATAACTACGAAAATGGTATAGCTGCCATTCGGTTTGGCCGCCGAGACTGGTTGGTTCAAAGTTAGGCTTAGTCACCCTAGCGATCATATTGAGTTCCCCCAACCATGAAAAATGCCGCGATGGATGTCGCGGCATTTTTTATTGTATCGAATCAGTGATTTGTACTAAATATCGAGAGTTTCAATGCCCATGTTATGCAAGGCAAATGCGTAAACATCTGTGGTAAGGTCGATTTGTTTGCTCAGCGGCATACCTGCTCCGTGACCAGCATTCACATCAATACGAATCAGCACCGGATTGTCTCCCTGATGCTTATCTTGCAACTCAGAGATAAATTTGTATGAGTGAGCGGGAACGACTCGGTCATCATGATCCGCGGTCGTTACGAGCGTTGCTGGGTATGCCACGCCCTCTTTCACATTATGCACAGGCGAATAGTCTAGGATGTATTTAAACATCGCTTCACTTTGCTCAGAGGTACCAAAATCATACTTCCAACCTTCACCAGAGGTAAAGGTGTGGTAGCGAAGCATGTCTAATACGCCAACCGCAGGTATCGCCACTTTAAACAGCTCTGGACGCTGAGTCATACACGCACCAACCAACAAGCCGCCATTCGAACCACCACGAATAGCAAGGCGCTCTGAGCTCGTATAGTCGTGCTCAATCAAGTATTCCGCCGCAGCAATAAAGTCATCAAACACGTTTTGCTTTTGTTGCTGAGTACCCGCATTGTGCCAAGCTTTACCATATTCGCCGCCGCCACGCATATTTGCCACTGCGTAAATACCACCAAGTTCTAACCAGTTCGCGACATTTCCTGAGAACATCGGCGTCAAACTGATGTTAAAACCACCATAACCATACAGCATGGTTGGCGCCGTACCATCTAGCTTAGTGCCTTTCTTATACGAGATGATCATCGGCACTTTCGTTCCGTCTTTTGAGGTGTAGAACACTTGTTGAGACTCGTATTCTTTACGATCGAACGGGGCTTTCGATTCTTGGTAGAGTGCAGATTCACCGCTTTCTACATCAAAAGAAAAAATGGTTGGAGGGATCACGTAGTTAGTAAAGGTGTAGTAAAGCGTCTTATCTTCTGCTTTGCCCTGTAAGCCATATACGGTGCCTTGATCAGGTAAAGTGACCTCACGCACTAACTCACCTTGGTAAGTAAACTGCTGAACCTTGGAGAGAACATCAACCATGTAAGTCGCAAACAAGTAACCACCACCTTTGCTGATATCCAGTGGTTGCTCCTGCTCGGCAATGATCTCTGTCCATTGTTGAGTTTGAGTGTTATAGCCAACCACTTTGCCGTTCGGCGCATCTAGGTTGGTATAGAAGATTAAGGTGTCATCTTGGTTATCAATCAGATGTGTATCACCATCGGTTGTATCTCGAAGCGTGATTACGTCTTGCTCTTCTGAAGCGAGATCCACATAAAATAGCCTGTTACCCGACGTAGATTCCGCACCTGTGATAATCAAGAAACGATCGTCTTTGGTTGTCACTCCTGATACATAGCGGTGCTTTTGTGAGTCCGATGCCCCAAATACAACTTTATCTTCTGTCTGCGGCGTGCCTAACGCATGGTAGTAAAGCTTGTGTTGCTCAGTACGAGCCGAAAGCTCACTACCCTTTGGTTTGTCATAGCTCGCATAGTAAAAGCCCTTGTTACCAAGCCAAGAAATTGTCGTGAACTTAGCGTCGACAATTTCAGGCTCAAGCTGTTCTTTGGTGTCTACATTAATGACGAAGATCTTACGCCAGTCGCTGCCACCCTCAGAGATAGAATACGCGACAAGAGAATCATCTTTAGAGAACTTCACTTCACCAAGTGATGTTGTTCCTTCTTCTGAAAAGGTATTCGGGTCTAGGAAGATTTCCGCTTCTTCATCCCCCTTTTGGCGGTATAAAACGCTCTGGTTCTGCAAGCCATCGTTTTTGTAGAAGTAAGTGTATTCACCATGAACAAAAGGTTGAGAGTACTTTTCGTAATTCTGACTGCTCGCAACTAAATCGCGAATTTGTTGGCGAAAAGGAATCTGACCTAGGTAATCAAAGGTCACTGAGTTTTGTCCTGAAACCCACTCTGCGGTTTCTTGGCTAAGGTCATCCTCTAACCAGCGATATGGGTCTGCAATATCGTGACCAAAATAAGTGTCGACGACAGAATCTTTACGAGTTTTTGGGTAATGCATAACGTCCGTGTTACTCCGTTTGAAGTTAAGTGTTTTGTTTTATTATTTTGTTGAGATTTATTCTCAATACCTACCTTAGGGCTCAGGTATAGAATTTCAACCAATAGATTGAAACATTTCTTGTATTTATGAACTAATTAAAAGTAATGCGAAATAGTGAGGTATCGCTCTCGAATGTGCTCAATCAAGAGTTTTACTTTGTTCGGAGGTTGACGAGTAAATGGATAAACTGCGTAGATACCCAGCTTTTTACCGACTAATTCAGGGAAAATATCCACCAGCTCACCACTGCGAATGTCGTGATAAACCAAGCAACGTGGTACGTAGGCGATACCATGCCCACCTAGGGCTGCTTTTCTTAGTGCAGTAGCGTTATCCGTAGAAAAGCTACCCGACACTTTGACGATGTAGTCCCCTTGTTTACCTTTGAACTGCCAATCGGTAGCACCGGTAGTTTGATAGGCGTATTGCAAACAGTTGTGTGCGGTTAGGTCGATAGGCTCAATCGGTTTGCCATTCTTCGCGATGTAAGAGGGCGAGGCACAAACCACCCATTGTGAGTCCAAAATATGTCGCGCAATCAGGCTAGAATCTTCGAGATAACCCGTGCGAATCACTAAGTCATATCCACACTCCACCAAATCCACAAAACGATTATCCAATGACATGTCGACCGTTAAGCCTGGGTGCATATTACAAAACTCAGCGACCGCGTCCGCTAAAATCAAATCACCCGAGATAGTCGGTACCGACATTTTGATATGGCCACTAACATTCTCACCAAAGCCTGAAACTGCATCCATAGCCTCTTGAGTGGCTTGCTTCACATTTTTAGCACTGTGTAACAAAACCTTTCCCGCTTCGGTCAGGGTCAATTTACGTGTTGTTCGATATAACAGCTGAGCACCAATTTCTTCTTCTAGCCGAGCAATCCTCTTACTAACTACTGAATTTGTAAGGTTATTTTCTTCCGCCACCTTACTAAAGCTACCCATTTCTACTACCTGTGAGAACAGGATTAGGTCATCTGCACGCATCGATTATGTCACTTTTGGAATAAATTAATTTCATTATTTCCCTATATCTATAAAAAATAAAGGGGTAAATTCACGCCAAATTAACAAAAACATTACAACAAAAATCATCTCTACAGCATAAAGCCGTTCGAGAAGTCAGCGTACGAGGATGTACCAATGAGTGAAACCCTACTTGCCCTTGTGGCGTTTTCGCCAATTGTTGTCGCCGCCATATTATTGGTTGGTCTCAACTGGCCTGCGAAAAAAGCCATGCCCGTTGCGTTCGGAATAACCGTCGCTATCGCCCTAATGTTTTGGGATATGTCAGCTACTCGCGTACTGGCGTCTGTCTTCCAAGGATTAGGGATTACTGTCTCTGTTCTATGGATCGTGTTTGGTGCCATCTTCTTGCTCAACACTTTAAAACACACCGGCGCGATCACCACTATCCGTAACGGATTCACCGATATTTCAGCCGATCGTCGTGTACAAGCCATCATTATTGCTTGGTGTTTTGGCTCCTTTATTGAAGGCGCATCAGGCTTCGGTACACCTGCTGCTATCGCCGCTCCTCTATTGGTAGCCATTGGCTTCCCCGCACTTGCAGCAGTACTGATGGGCATGATGATCCAATCTACGCCAGTATCCTTCGGTGCGGTTGGCACACCAATCATTGTCGGCGTGAACAAAGGCCTAGATACGCACAATATCGGTGAAGCACTGGTTGCTCATGGCTCAACATGGGACGCGTACCTACAGCAAATCACAGCAAGTGTGGCAATGATTCACGCAACGGTTGGCACTATGATTCCAGTGCTAATGGCGATGATGCTGACGCGCTTCTTCGGTAAGAATAAGAGCTGGAGCGAAGGTCTAGACATCCTACCTTTCGCGCTGTTCGCAGGCGTTGCCTTTACCGTGCCTTACGCACTAACAGGCGTATTCCTAGGTGCTGAGTTCCCGTCATTAATCGGTGGTCTAGTTGGTCTGGCGATTGTAGTGACTGCGGCGAAGAAAGGTTTCCTCGTTCCAAAAACCAAGTGGGACTTCGAAAGCGAAGATAAGTGGCCAGCAGAATGGCTAGGTTCTCTAAAGATCAATCTTGATGACAACCCAGGCAAACCAATGAGCCTAACCAAGGCTTGGGCACCTTACGTGATGCTAGCAGTTATCCTAGTAGCAAGCCGCGTAAGCCCTGAATTCAAAGGTCTGCTTAAAAGTGTAAGCCTATCGTTTGGTAATATTCTTGGCGAAACGGGTATCAGCACAGCAATTCAACCTTTATACCTTCCGGGTGGCATCTTAGTCTTCGTAGCGTTACTTGCGGTTCTTCTGCAAGGTGGCGGCGCTAGGTCATTAGGCAAAGCATTTGGCGAATCAAGCAAGACGTTAATCGGCGCAGGTTTCGTTCTTGTGTTCACCATCCCTATGGTTCGTATTTTTATTAACTCAGGAGTCAACGGCGCCGAGCTAGCAAGTATGCCTGTAACGACGGCGAACTTTGCAGCAGACCTCGTTGGCTCAGCATTCCCGGCGTTGAGTGCTACTGTTGGTGCCCTTGGTGCATTCATCGCCGGCTCTAATACCGTGTCGAACATGATGTTCAGCCAGTTCCAGTTCGAAGTGGCACAGACACTGACTATCTCAAGTGCCATTGTGGTTGCCCTTCAAGCGGTTGGCGCTGCTGCCGGTAACATGATTGCTATCCACAATGTAGTGGCTGCCTCTGCAACGGTCGGCCTACTAGGACGTGAAGGCGCAACACTGCGTAAAACCATAATCCCAACATTCTACTATCTTGTTGTGACAGGCATCATCGGTTTGATTCTGATTTACGGATTCCAACTGACCGACGCCTTAATGAAGTAACACTTACGCAGGGTTTCCCCGCCCTGCACTTTCTCTGGCACAGCGGTCAGCACTACTACCCCGACACTTTTGATGTGGCTTGCTGCATCAATCCCCCGACCGATGTGCCAGTCTTTTTCAGTGCAGATAATTGATTGTTCTGTGTATGGAATGTCTCACAGCTCAATCACTTATCTATACTCTATTCTGATGTCGACTGCCGAAAGGATGGCAGCCAGTGAAACACTGACAGAGCAGGTGCTCATTGACTCAGGACGCAATCTTAGAATAACAGCCAGGACACACGAATATGATTATCTCTGCTTCTACAGATTATCGCGCTGCTGCGAAAGCCAAGCTGCCTCCATTCCTTTTTCATTACATTGATGGCGGTTCATACGATGAGCGCACGCTAAAGCGCAACACTGATGACCTGGGTGACGTTGCATTGCGTCAACGTGTTCTGCGCGATATGAGCGATCTAAGCCTAGAAACGGAAATCTTCGGCGAGAAGTTGGCAATGCCAATCGCGCTAGCGCCTGTTGGTCTGACCGGCATGTACGCGCGACGTGGTGAGGTTCAAGCAGCAAAAGCGGCAGAAAAGAAAGGTATTCCTTTTACCATGTCGACCGTATCCGTTTGTCCAATTGAGGAAGTGGCACCTGCGATTGAACGCCCAATGTGGTTCCAGCTGTATGTTCTAAAAGATCGTGGCTTTATGAAGAACGTACTTGAGCGCGCTAAAGCCGCTGGTGTAACAACGCTGGTCTTCACGGTCGATATGCCAGTACCGGGAGCGCGTTACCGTGACATGCATTCTGGTATGAGTGGCCCTAATGCGGCGATGCGCCGCGTATTCCAAGCGATGCGTCACCCAAGTTGGGCGTTGGATGTCGGCGTATTAGGTAAACCTCACGACTTAGGTAACATCTCAACTTACCGGGGCGAACCAACCAAGTTGGAAGACTATATTGGCTGGTTGGGCGCAAACTTCGATCCTTCTATCTCTTGGAAAGACCTAGAGTGGATTCGTGACTTTTGGGACGGCCCGATGGTCATCAAAGGTATTTTGGATGAAGAAGATGCAAAAGACGCGGTTCGCTTCGGTGCTGATGGTATTGTTGTCTCGAATCACGGCGGTCGCCAACTTGATGGTGTCCTTTCAACAGCAAAAGCGCTGCCAAGCATTGCAGATGCCGTAAAAGGTGACCTGAAAATTTTCGTCGATTCAGGTATTCGTACTGGTTTGGATGTCGTTCGTATGTTGGCACTTGGCGCAGACTGTACGCTGCTTGGTCGCTCTTTTGTATACGCACTCGCAGCCCAAGGCGGTGCTGGCGTAGAGAACTTGCTTGACCTTTACGACAAGGAAATGCGCGTAGCAATGACGCTTACAGGAGCGAAAACCATCTCTGACTTATCGCGTGATTCTTTGGTGAAGATTCCTTAGGCAAATCGCCCTAAACCATGTTCATACAAAAAGTGACAGCCTATTGTGCTGTCACTTTTTCATTTCATCCGACGTTACGCCATTCTTAACACAGGCTCAAACTCGGCTTGTTCCTCCGAAAGAAACAATCGAATCGCATGGCATTTCTCTCCCATCAATCCGAATCGCTGTGGGCACGTCTCTGTATAAAAACCAAAGCAAGTCGCACCTGCGGCATCCGCTAAATGCAGCGGCCCCGTATCACAGCAAAGAAAGCCATCAAGATAACGCAACGTTGCACCCAATTGACGCAGGTCCTTGCATGCCAAAGTGCGGGAGTCTTTTAATAGTGGCTGCTGGATATCTGGGCTTAATACCTCCACCCAATTCACACTTTGACCTTGCTTGCGTTCAAATTCGGCCAGAATGGTTAACCAAGCATGATCACTGAGTTTTTTCTTGCCTCGCGCACCACGGAAGAAAGCAAATGTTGGCTTGCCTTCTTCGCGTAATTTACGTGCTTGCTGAATACCAGAGGAAAGCTCTTTTGAATCAAACACAATATGATGGTCTAAGGTGTTATCAAGTTCATGTCCCATCGCTTCAAGGATAGAAAGTGGCTTGTAGGCACCGTGACGAAAAGGCGAATCGGCGACCGAGGAGTGAGTAAATACTTGCTCTGTTTTAACTTTCTTAAAAGCGATCTTGTTCTTCGCCGGAATCAAAGCGGAAAGAAAAGTGTCACACGCGCCCGCCGTTGGAGCGAACAACAAGTCATATCTCTCTCGCTTTAACAAACGGATAGTCGCAAGTACTTTATCTGGCGATTTGAATGACAAGTTGGAGTAATTAATCTGATTGATGCCAAGATTCTTGAAGACTTCCCCTTGCCAAGGCGAATTCAACAATAGATCAACTTTCGCATCTGGATATAAACGCAGAACCTGATGAACAAAGGGAAGCAGGAAGTACATATTTCCGATACGACTATTGTTTCTCACGATCAAAATACGTTTCACCTGATCGTGGGGCATTGGGTCGTGAACAGTGAGAGAGTCGTCATTCAACCAACCTGCAAGTTTAGGCTCAAGTTGGTGCGTCAAACGACGACGTTGTTTATCGAAATTACGGAGAAAAGTCTTCACAGCCATTCCTTTCATTCAAAGGGACATCATGGCTGCTAGTTTTATCAGTAGAGATGTGAATAAATTGTCTACGACAAAAAATACACGGATGGATCGGTTAGTTCACCGTGTGTTCGTATTCGATCACAACTTGGTTGCCTTCAATGAAGACATTACGGATTTCACCATCTACGGTGATACGGTTTTGTAGGTACACGGAGCCCGAAGAAGAAATATCGCGTTTGCTCATAGATGGAATCACTTGACCAGGACGAACGTGCAATTGTTCGCAAAGTTGCTTCACGAAGCCAAGTGTTAGCGGAGCATTCCCACGTAACAATGCAGAGAACTCATGCAAGCTTAAACCTAGGCGCTTTGCCATCTCCATTTGGGTGAGGTGCATTTTTGCTTTTTGCGACATCCAAATGTCGTAGAGCGCATTTCTATCTAGCTCTGTGAATTCCATGGTTTATCTCCGTATGTCAAAGTGACACTAAAGTCTCATATTTGAGCTTGATAAATGTTAGCGATGAGTCAAAGAACCTACAATTGATGGTTCGAATGATAGCGCTTATCTTTCAAAGTTCGAGTTTCATCACACCCGAATAAAGGGAATAACACATTAATCACATTTAGCATTAGGATTCATACCCTTGTAATTATATATAAGTCATTAATGCAACTCTAAACAGCGAACGGACTTCTCCCTCTTTCTTATCGACGAAAACACATCATGCAACATGCATCATTTGTTCTAGGGCGAACATGTAAACTCTGCTACCTTTCACTCATTGTTATATAAAAAGAAAATTCAACTATGCCGCAGTGGTTTACCGAACTTCAAAATTACGTCATGGCCAACCACCAAGACTGGAGCAGCAGTGTATTATTCATCACTGTTGCCAGTTTTTTCGCTTGGATCGCTTGGCGCGTTTTATATTCTCGCCTAGCAATCCTGTTTGAGAAAACCCCATTTCATTGGGACGATTTATTACTGGAAGCACTTAAGACGCCAATCAGTACGTTAATATGGTGCTGGCCAGCAACCGTCTCGCTTGGCATTGTGCTACAAAGTGAGTTAGGAAATGAATTCAACTGGTTAAGTACGCTGAAACTTATTCTGGTTATTAGTATTCTCGTTTGGATTGTGATGCGTCTTATCACCAATGTAGAAGACTACGTTCTTGAACAGAAAACGCGTGACGAGACAACCGTACAAGCCGTGGCTAAAGTCGCTCGCCTGTTCTTTATCATCATCGGTGTATTGACCGTTATGCAGGCGTTCGGTCTTAGCCTATCGGGTTTACTGACTTTCGGTGGTGTCGGTGGTTTGATTGTCGGTTTGGCAGCCAAAGATCTTCTATCAAACTTCTTTGGTGGTTTGATGATTTACTTCGACCGTCCATTTAAGGTTGGGGATTGGATCCGCTCTCCCGACCGTCAAATAGAAGGAACGGTAGAACGTATCGGCTGGCGTATGACCAGCATTCGCACTTTTGATAAGCGCCCACTATACGTACCAAACTCTGTATTCAGTAACATTGTGGTAGAAAACCCATCACGCATGCTAAACCGTCGAATCTTCGAGACGATTGGCTTACGTTACGACGATGCCGCTAAAGTACCCGCAATCATTGATGCGGTTCGCGATATGCTCAAAAACCACAAAGACATCGATACGCGCCAAACGTTGATCGTAAACTTTGATGCGTTTGGTCCATCTTCACTCAACTTTTTCATCTATACCTTCACCAAAACGGTGAACTGGGTTCGCTACCATGAAGTGAAGCAAGATGTTCTCCTGCAAGTCATGACGATCATTAAAGAGCACGAAGCAGATATTGCGTTCCCAACACAAACACTCAAGCTCGACCCAATTCAAATGGCCAAAGCACAAGAAGACCACCACTTATAAAGTCAAAGTCTAAAAATCACAAAGCCCGCTCTTTTAAAAGCGGGCTTTTTCTAGTTGGTCTTATCAACCGTTATTGTTGCGCGAGGATCGTACGTGCATTCAACGGTTGAATTGGACGGTTGTTTTGCCCCATTGCTTTCGCAAACTCTTTCACCTGTTCTGGGGAGATGGTTTGTGTCTCTTTGATCACCAACCAACGCACACCTTCAGAACACGGTGGCGTGGTTAGAGAACCATTGAAGCGGTAGTAGTCTTTATCACTTGGGATTAGGGCATCAGCATCAAATGGGACTTGGATGGCTACATCCTGATCTTTAGTTGGGATGTTAGCGAGCAGCTTAGCGAGATCTGGGTTCGCGTCACCCAGTTTAAAGAACACCGCCACAACAGCCAGATGGCCTGCTTTATCGGCATGCACAAAGTGTGCTTCTAGTGGGTATTCTTTACCATCTACATGGTTTTCAGATGGCGTATGGAAGTGGAATTGTTTTAACGTAAACTCTTTACCATCAATAGTGAGCGTGTTTTTGCCTTCTAAACTGGTCTGTAAAGTGTGGCCGTTATTCAGCAGTGAAATCGCCTTACCTTCGTAATCAAAATCCAGTTTTTCTAGCTTGGCTTCAGTCGCTGATTCAATATTAATCGGACTTTGATTTTGACCTTTCGCACATTCAGAAGCGAACTCCCCCCAATTTGCAGGGCCGTGCTCACCCTCATACCCCCAGTTTGCCGCGTTTGCTGAGCCTGCAAATACCAATGCTAAACCAAGTGCTGTCAGTGACTTTCTCATTTTCATTTCCTTTTTTTGATTATTGATTAATGAACCGTTTTTATATACCTACGTTCATCGCATGCAGTATTAGCAAAGGAATGACAGAATTGGATTAGCTAGCACGGTGCAATCTATGTTTACCTGCTAATTTTGGAAATGATCTCTACATTTTATGTAATTGATAAGTCGACGATTAGAGAGCGTAAAGGTACGGCTACGTACAAAAATGTCACAGCAGAAGATCACCCTAACCTACGTTTAGAATACGTAAGAATATAAAATTACAACAGCGATTAAACCATTAAAACACCACTAGATATATAAATAACAAGATTATATTCATGTGCTATTTCTTTTATTATCTTAATACCCCCATTGAGATATTAATAATTAAAATAAATCAAAAGAGACACATAAAATATTATTATTAGTGTTTTAACCTATCAAAAACAAACCTGATCACATAGTAAAACTTAAAATACAATTTCATTTTGAGCTTTTTATTAGTAAATATCACCTTTTATACAGTCACCTACTGATATATCGACAATCATTGGTATTCTCTTATTTATTTCTTATTGGAATGCCTACCATGCGATATCAATCAGCACCTGTTAATACTGAAGAAACGCAAGAAACAACAATAGAAAGAGCTGCGCGACAGCAGCAAGAACGCAGAGCTGAATTAACTTATTCATCAAGCGACTATAAGCGCTGGAATGATAATCGAGATAAAGTAGTCGCGGACCGTAAAGTAGAAGAGCAGAACAACCATATTCACGTAGGCGAAGAACGTGAGTTTCTCGATGCAATTCTGTCACCGATGCCGACATCAAGAAAGGAAATGATCAATGCGACCGGAACACCTGTGCTGCCGTCAGACTTGCTAGGCTCTAGCTTTAATAACCAATGCGTCAGCGCAGAGATCGTTGCTCACCAGATGACATCTCTCAGCCCAGCGACAAAGAAAGAAGTAGAAGAAAGTGGTGAGCTTGTTTTCAGTGGCATGCAATATAAACACGCACATGGAACAGTAGGCACTATCGAAGTCATTGATACCTTCGCAGGGCAACAGCCCGACAAAAAAACATCACAGATGGCCTACTGGGTCGCGCAAGGCAAGTATCTCGATATACCTAAACACCCTGACCCTCATCGCGGTCATTTGTATGTTTTCACACCAAACTTCAGCGGCTGCTCTTTTGTTGTTGATGATTGGAGTGATGATCTAATTAGGGTTTATCACGTGGAAGGCAGCAAAGAAGATAAGCAATACAATGACTTGAAGGACCATCGCTACGGTTTAATCAATTATATGAGTTTTCGCGACTACGGTTTCTACCAAAAAGGGAACACCACCATCAAGAGTGTGAATGGCTTTGCGTTTATGCGCTACAACATTCAAGCTCGTCATTGGGAAATCCATTATCAAAAGCAAGAGCATGCACCTGCACTTGGGCGGCCAACGACTTCGGCTAAAACATTATTCTCCTCAGAAAAGCACACTGTAAAAGTCATGGTTTCGAAGGAATCTCGTGTGGTTGAAACGGGAACCATCGCGATAAA
This sequence comes from Vibrio sp. Sgm 5, assembly GCF_026241575.1. Lineage (NCBI taxonomy): Bacteria > Pseudomonadati > Pseudomonadota > Gammaproteobacteria > Vibrionales > Vibrionaceae > Vibrio > Vibrio sp. Sgm 5. The sequence goes on along the minus strand of NZ_JAPHPY010000025.1, from coordinate 50,596 downwards.
CCGCTAAGGCTGAATTAATAGAAAATAAGCAGTAGCGAGTTTCAAACCAACTCGATAAAACAAAAACGCCCCAAGGTTAACTTGGGGCGTTTTTATTAATCTTATATCAAGAGGTTTTAGGTTGCTTTATCGCGACCTTATTCCCAATCAAGAATAACCTTGCCTGACATACCGCTACGCATGACATCAAAGCCTTCTTGGAAGTCATCAATCTTGTAGTGGTGCGTGATGATTGGCGATAGATCCAGACCAGATTGGATCAGTGAGGCCATCTTGTACCAAGTTTCGAACATTTCACGGCCGTAGATACCTTTGATCACCAAGCCTTTGAAGATAACTTGGTTCCAGTCGATACCCATGTCTGATGGTGGAATACCTAGTAGTGCAATACGACCACCGTGGTTCATTGTGGTTAGCATTGAGTTGAATGCAACTGGGTTACCAGACATTTCTAGACCTACGTCGAAGCCTTCTGTCATGCCTAGCTCAGCCATTACGTCTTCTAGCTTATCTTCTGCAACGTTTACTGCGCGCGTTACGCCCATCTTACGAGCAAGTTCTAGGCGGTATTCGTTCACGTCTGTGATCACTACGTGGCGAGCACCAACGTGTTTCGCGACTGCAGCTGCCATGATGCCGATTGGGCCAGCACCTGTGATAAGCACGTCTTCGCCTACTAGGTCGAAAGAAAGCGCGGTGTGTACTGCGTTACCAAACGGGTCAAAGATAGACGCTAGATCGTCAGAGATGCCTTCAGGGATCTTGAACGCATTGAACGCTGGGATCACTAGGTATTCTGCGAAGGCACCTTCGCGGTTAACGCCCACACCAATCGTGTTACGACATAGGTGAGTACGGCCGCCACGACAGTTACGACAGTGACCACACGTGATGTGACCTTCGCCAGATACGCGGTCACCGATTTCAAAGCCACGAACTTCCTGACCAATCGCAACCACTTCACCCACGTATTCGTGGCCAACAACCATAGGTACTGGAATTGTCTTTTGTGACCATTCGTCCCAGTTGTAGATGTGTACATCTGTACCACAGATAGCGGTTTTCTTAATTTTGATCAGAATGTCGTTATGGCCAACTTCAGGTTTATCAACCTCAGTCATCCAGATGCCTTCTTCAGGCTTTAGCTTTGATAGTGCTTTAATTTTCATAGTATTCACCAAACATTGCCCCGCTCTATGCGTGACAAAAAATTCTTTCATCTAATGCGTTTAAAGAAGAAATAAAGGCTTTGCCCATGAGCCGACTCAGAAGAGTTGGGAAAGCCTTTTTATCTTTAAACGTAAGCGCTTTTCTTCTTCTAATCTAACCCCTCCCCTCAGTTTTAGGAGGAGGCTAGGAAGAGGAAACGAAACTTAGATGATGCCCATGTCCTTACCAACTTGGATGAACGCGTCGATTGCACGGTCTAGTTGCTCACGAGAGTGCGCTGCAGACATTTGAGTACGGATACGCGCTTGACCTTTTGGTACAACAGGGAATGAGAAACCGATTACGTAGATGCCTTTCTCTAGAGCGCGCTCTGCGAATTCTGCTGCTACTTTTGCGTCACCAAGCATGATTGGAATGATTGCGTGGTCAGCACCACCCATTGTGAAGCCTGCGTCTTCCATACGAGTACGGAAGTGTGCTGCGTTTTCCCATAGACGGTCACGTAGGTCACCGCTCTCTTCTAGTAAGTCTAGAACACGGATAGAAGCGCTTACGATTGCTGGTGCAACAGAGTTAGAGAATAGGTATGGACGAGAACGCTGACGTAGCCAGTCAATCACTTCCGCTTTACCAGACGTGTAACCGCCTGAAGCGCCGCCCATTGCTTTACCTAGCGTACCAGTGATGATGTCGATACGGTCAACCACGTTGTGGTGCTCGTGCGTACCTGCACCTGTTTTCCCCATGAAGCCAACAGCGTGAGAGTCATCAACCATCGTCAATGCGCCGTACTTCTCTGCTAGGTCACAGATAGCCGGTAGGTTTGCTACTACACCGTCCATTGAGAACACGCCGTCCGTTACGATAAGAATGTGGCGAGCGCCTGCTTCTTTCGCAGCGATCAGTTGTTGCTCTAGCTCTTCCATGTTGTTGTTCGAGTAGCGGAAACGCATCGCTTTACATAGACGAACACCATCGATGATTGACGCGTGGTTTAGAGCATCAGAAATGATTGCGTCTTCTTTACCTAGGATAGTTTCAAATAGGCCCGCGTTTGCGTCGAAACATGACGTGTAAAGAATCGTGTCTTCTTTGCCTAGGAACTTAGAAAGCTTCTGCTCAAGCTCTTTGTGGATGTCTTGAGTACCGCAGATGAAACGTACTGAAGCCATACCAAAGCCGTGGTCATCCATGCCTGCTTTACCTGCCTCGATAAGCGCTGGGTGGTTAGCTAGGCCAAGGTAGTTGTTCGCACAGAAGTTAAGCACTTCTTCACCGCTAGAGATTTTAACCGCCGCTTGCTGTTGAGACGTGATTATACGCTCTGCTTTGTAAAGGCCTTCCGCCTTTACTTCTTCAATTTGCTGTTCAATCTGTTGGTAAAATGCAGAAGACATTCGCAATTCCTTCCTGTTTATAGTGTCGAGTTTTTACTCGATTAGAATTAGGTTGAGCCTTTGTGTGACGGGCATCACAGGCAATTACTTATCAATTAAGTGTAGTGTAATTCAAGGAAGGAAAAACGATTATCCCTCAAGGTGGAAAAGCATTAATGAATCCGAGGCACGAATCCAGTTAATGCTTTTCTATGAGGTTGTAATGAAAGGGATTATAGCCAAGTCGGCTTAGCTAAAAGTGCTTCAAAGTCCTTAGCGGGTAATGGTCGGCTATAGTGGAAACCTTGTCCGAACTCACAGTTTAGGTTTTTCAGGTAATCCACATGGCGTTGTTCTTCGATGCCTTCTGCAACGATCTTAAGGTTGAGCGCTTTCGCCATCGCAATAATCACGTTAACAAGCTCACGGTCGGATTCGTTCTCAAACATGTTCTGCAAGAAACTGCGATCGATCTTGAGGCGATCAAACGGGAACTTCTGCAAGTAACTTAATGCGGAATAACCGGTACCAAAATCATCAATGGTGAGCTTCGCGCCCAGAGTTCGTAAGTTATCTAGCATCTCCATCAGGTCACTGCTGTGGTTAAACAACAAGCTCTCTGTCACCTCTACATCGAACAATTCTGGAGACAACCCCGACTCTTCTATGTGCTGCTTGATCTGTTCGAAAAGTCGATCACAGTATCTAAACTGCACGCTTGAGAAGTTTACCGACACAAACAGAGGTGTAACGTCCTGCCATTTTGCCGCTTGTTGGCACGCTTGACGAATGGCAAACTCACCCAGTTGATGAATCAAGCCATTCTTCTCAGCAATCGAGATAAACTCTTCTGGATTCACAAAACCAAACTTCTCGTCATTCCAACGCATCAGGGCTTCTGCTCCAACAATCGCCCCGCTGTCGAGATCAATGATGGGTTGATAATAAAGCTCTAACAAATCCTGAGAAATAGCATGACGTAAGCGACTTTCCAAGTCTAAGAAACGCTGTAAATCTTGGTTCATGTTGTGGTCATAGAAGCAGAATGCATTACGGCCGTCTTGCTTCACACGGTACATCGCCATATCAGCACAAGCGAGTAGCTGCTCTGAATTATCGCCATCTTCTGGATAAACAGACATACCTACGCTAGCGGACAAGAAGAATTCATGATTTTGCCAAACAAACGGCTCGTTAAATACAGACAATACAGTTGCGGCAAAGCGCTTAGCACTGTCGGCATTGTCTAAGTCTGGAATCACCAATAGGAACTCATCGCCGCCAATTCGTGCCAACAAATCGGTTTTCCGCACCGCCTGATGAAGCCGCTCAGCACTCAGTTTGAGGATCTCATCACCAACAAAGTGTCCCATCGAATCATTGATTTGTTTGAAATGGTCAAGGTCGATGAACATCACCAGTACACTAGAGCCTGTGCGTTCAGCGCGTGACAGCTCTAAACCAAGGCGTTCAGAACCATAAACTCGATTTGGTAAACCGGTTAATGCATCGTGCTTGGCTTGGTAAGCCAACTCCATTTCTGACGATTTACGACGCTCTATCTCACTGGTTAAACGTTGGTTTTGCTGAGATAAGAAGTCTTTGCGCTTCTTCTCTTCTTCCAGTTTGATCTTCAGCTCAACACGTGTGTTATTAAGGTTGAACGCATACAACAAGCCAAACACAATCAAAATTGCGAGGATACTTAACCCGGAAATAAATATTCGAGACGTGTAGATATCGCGTTCGCTAAGTGACTCAAACCAAGCCATCAATTTAAAGTGATGGTGCTCGATTGGCACTTCGAAATAGATCTTCTCTTTTAGCTCTTGAGCCAGTGCTTCAGGCTCAGTGATGTTTTCCTGTTCCAACTTACGGCTGATAGAATCCCATACTTCCATTTCCACATTATTGATCTTCAGCACCATGCGACTGTAACTGTCTTCATGCTCCTGATTAGTCAGTTGGGAAATGACTACCTTCTCGTTGATATCCGCAATCAAATAGCCGACAGGTTTGCCTGAGAACATGACTTGCTTTATCACCTGGATAAGTACTTTGCCATCTTCACGCACCGCTCTGACTTCTTCACTGTGGTCGTGATCATTCAATAAACGCGAAGTATCAACACGATGATCGGACTTTTGACCTGTTGTGATAATGGTCGAGCCATCAAGACCTATCAAAGTTAACTGGTTGTAGATCAATTGATTATTGACGATTTTGGTTTCAGATTTCTCTTGCAGTTTACGTTTTAGATTGATCAAACTTGCGCCTAAACCATACTCCATCGACATGCCTGAAGCGAGGTTGGCAAAGAAGGTTTGTACCGTTTTATCGGTCGATAAATGGTCTATATCTTCACTGGCAATCGTAAATAAATTATCAAGGGTACCTGCATAACTTTTCACCTTTAGATCGAGTTCTCGATGCTGTGATTCTTTTAGTTTATGTTGACCTAAACTGGTGACCGTAATAATCATCGCCAAATAGAGCGACACCAATATCGCACTGACTGTGATGATCTTCTGACTTGATATTTTTTTTACAGACTTTCTCATATATCTTTCTTACTATCTTCTAAGAAGTAGTCATTATAAAAATAGTAAATAGACGGGTAGTATTTCTCGACCAAGGCTTGGTACGTCCCATCTTGCTTAATTGAATTTAAGTATTGGTTAAACGCGGTTTTTAATTCAGGAGAGTCCTTACGGAAGGCAACCGCCATTTTTTGGTTTTCTGATACTGGGCCAATGACTTTGATTTCCCCCGGCCACTTTTCAAGTGCAATCAATGTATCTGCAACATCAAGCAACGTACTTTCCGCATCGTTTTTCATTATGGCAGGCACCATTTCGTTCAATCGGCGCTGACCATCCGGCAAAATCACTTTTGCGCCGGTGTCATAGAGGTTATATAAGTTCGGGTCGAGACAAGAATGCTCCATCGCTAAGACTTCACGGCCTTTAATGAGTGACTTCACCATTGAAATATCGTCATCAATAGAACCTGTTGGCTTAATCGGAGTTAATGAAGAGTCGGTGCGTGCTACTAGCCAGACTGCGGATGGGAAATAGTCCTCCGAGAAATCAACAATTTGTGCTCGCCAATCAAGAATCGTGACGCCGTTAGCGATCAAATCGCCTTCAATCGCCATCTTTTCACCAACCATCAATTGCGCATCTTTGTATTCAACTTGCTGCCCAGTCAGTTTACCAACCACATTGTTCCATTGGGCTGGGACGTATTGGTAACGTACGCCAAGCGATTTAGCAAATCCCTTGATGATATCGACATCCAACCCCGTCAATGTTTGCATTTCACCTTGATCGATGTAGGAAACAAAGTTGGCATAAGGCACACCAATATGGCGTAACACGCCACTGTCCTTAATGTCTTGCAGATCGCCAGCAAAGGTCTGAATCGGTAGCAGCGTGACCATCCCTATCGCGAGAGTGGTCATGGTTTGCTTAATTGTTTTCACTGACATGATGAATATCCTTCTCTTTCACAAAGCGCCCAATTAAGGGCGCTTTGATACTTAACAACAGCGTTAGAACGAGTAGTACAGGTCGGCAATCGCTTCGATTAACCCTTCTACATCTCTCTCATCGTGGAACAAGTGAGTAGAGATACGCAGTGCATGCGTTTCAAACGAATCGTCTTTGTACAACTTGAAGCTTGTCGTACGAATGATGTAACCATAGTCCTCGCGAAGACGATCACGGAACAATGTTAGTCGTTCCTCATCCGTCACATCATCAAACGGGTTAAAGGTCGTCAGACCGCTGGTTAGTCCTTCCACGTTTGGTGAGTACATCTTCGCATAAGGTAACGCTTCACTAAGCAGCGTTTTACATTGGTCACTCAATTCTAAAATGCGTGCTTCAATTCGGTCACGACCAATTTCGTCCCACATTTTACAACTATCAGCAAGTGCTTGTTTTGACGGATAGTTATCGTTACCAATGTATTGCATTTGTAGCTGTTTGCCTAGGTAATCAGCATGAGAAAGCGATGAGTTGATCAACCACAATGGATTTTCACGATCGCTCCAGTACTCATTTAAACGGTTACCGTTATCACGTACATACAAGATACCTGTCGCTCCTGGACCACACTGCCACTTATGGCCAGATCCTGCATAGAAATCACAATCCATATCGTGAAAATCTAGGTCGAACATACCAACAGTGTGCGCGCCGTCAACTAACGTTGGGATGCGGTGTTGCTTTGCTAAAGAACAGATAGCTTTAGCAGGGAGAGTCGTACCGGTTTTGTAGGTAATATGAGAGAACACAATAAGGCGCACATTGTGGTGGGTTTCAATCGCATCGCGGAAGGCTTGAATGTAATCTTCTTCCGTGACGTTTTCTGTACCAGTGAAAACCGGAAGCTGAATTTCTACCACGTCCACACCAAAGCGATGTTTTGCCACGTTCATTGGTGACGTAGCAGCAACGTGTTCATGATGAGTCGTTAGAATGACATCACCTGGCTCAAAATGCAGGCCATTGATGATAGAACATAAGCCATCGGTGGTGTTGCGGCTTAGAATGATTTCATCTGGGTTAGCACCAAAGCCCGGCGCAACTTGCGTCACCATTTCAGAAACATGAGGCCAAGCACCAAACTTGTCTTTCATGTCCCACGGGTACTTAGCAACGATTTTATTGTTGTCTTCGTACCCTTCTAAAACATGTTTTGGCATCGAACCTGTCGTGCCGATATTCATGTAAGTCGTTCGTTTATCCAATACGAACTGCTTTTGTACTTTACGCCAGAAGCGTTTGTCGTTTTTTCTACCTAGTCCGTTGTTGCTCCAATCAATTTTCGGTTCTTTTGCTTGAACTGTACCGGAAAATGCGGAAGCACTGACGCCAGCCACAACTGCACCAGTTGCACCTTTTAAGAAATTGCGGCGGCTGCGATTAGTCTGAATAGATTCCTTGTCGCTCATCTTTTCGATCCTTGTCGGAAGTTTAGCCATATTATTAATTATGAATCCGTAACTATCTGTTACTAAACCATTATTACCTCATCACCCGATAGTTTAGATCTTTCAGCTGCCATTAAGTGACTTTAGTTCCACTTTTTCATTTCATATGATGATATAAGCAACAATTTAACCCCTTTACAATAAACAACTATAAGCATAATGAAATATTCATTGAAACACTTATCACAAACATAAAAGATGGCGCATTTTATAATCTTTGAATCGCGCAAAAATAAACGTTGTAATATTTTCATCACAATTTGGGCGCCAAGGTTAATATTTAAATTGAATACGTTAAATCTGTAACAAATTCAGGTTCATTCATTACAATTATTAAAGTGCCATCCAAATAACAAATCAATTGAATCATTGTCCGAGAAATAAATAAGGCCACTATGCACGCCAAAAGATAGCAGGATAAAGAAGGTCGATGAAAGTAATGCGCTTTTAAGCTAAGCCCCCGAAGACGGAAGTGATACGGCTCGCAAGGTAAATCGCTGTTGGTACTGAGAAGGGGTAACACTGGTTTCGAGGTAACTATGGTGCAGCATCAAAATAGACTGCACAATCTTCGTGCCGATGCCCAAAGAGCCACCTTCAGCATTCTTTTCGATATGGTTAATGAAGGTAAAATGAATTCGAGTCTTATCTTCACTCAAATGTGCTTGGCAATGCACTGCTGAACCAATTGGGCTGTGACGGAGTGCATTCTCCAATAAGTTAAGCACTAAACGCTCTAGCAACCCTTTATCGCCGACAGTTTTAATCTTATCTTCCACTTCAACTTTGAGTTCTACCGTTTTTCGTGAAAACTGGCTTTGCATTGTCTCAGCACATTCGGCCATTAAAGCGCTAAGCTCGACAGGGCAATATTCATAATTCGGCATTGGCGCTTCTTTTCTTGCCGCATCAAGTAACGAATGCAATTGGGTAGAGAGCTTCTCACAATTTCGGAAAGCGACGGCAATCAAAGGATCGGATTCCGGATGTTGCAAGCGCCACGTTTCCAAATAACCAAGCACGCTCGATAACGGCGTTTTCAGATCATGACTCAGTTGCAACAAGCTTTGACGACGATGAGACGATTGATACTCCAACTGTAAAAACTGTTGCTGAATGTGCTTCGCCATCATCTGATAAGAGTGCGCAATCGGTACTAGCTCTGGCACTTGGCGAGTAAAATCAGGTTGTAGTCGGAAGTCATGCTCGGCTTGTTGTTCAAGTTGATTGGTTACGCGCTCAATGGGATTCAGCAAGCTGCGTTTTACCAGCACATACGCACCCAATGCAAAACCCAAAATCGACACCAACACTAATCCTGCCAGCGCGATGTAAGGGGTATCGACTTGAGCATTGGCAATGGCGTCATGTCGGGTACTGCCAATCACCACGTAGAGATAACCGACCGTAGAGCCTAATTCCTCTATCGCCGCGACAGAAAAGACTTTGTGCTCACCACGATTGCGTGGGTCTTCACCCAAAATAGGAAAGGGTTGGTCATTTAAGAATTGCTTAATGGGATTGAGATCCACCGCTCCCATGATCTCCGCCCCTTCTGGTGCTGCATGAGTGGTGATGTTGCCTTGGCTATCGAGGAAGTAGATTTCAAAATCAGGGCCGATCAGCATGAGCGTATGAAAGATCGACTTGAGCGCTTTAGGGTTGTAATCCGTCCCGATCATCAGCGGATTGTCGTCACGCATGTGGCTAGCTAGCTCTTTATGCAGGCTTTGCTTAGTGCGCAACTCAATGGTTTCTTTTTGCCAATTGTAAGTCAGTGCAATCACCACCGCTGCGAGGCAGAACCACAAGCTAGTAAATACCACTAAGCGAGATTTGAAGCTCATCCTATCGCCTCCTTAAACAGCACTAATGACTGAAAGAGAAAAGTTATTGTCGTGGCTGAAACTTGTACCCCACGCCCCAGACCGTTTGAATAAAGTGATGCTCAGAGTCAGACAAAGACAACTTACTGCGTAGGCGATTTACGGTGCTACACACAGTGTGGTGATAACCAGAATGACTGGTGTTCCATACGTGATCGAGCAATTCATCTTTACTGTAGACTCTACCCGGACGAGTCGCGAGAAACTGCAGCAAAGTAAACTCCGTCGCGGTAAGAGTGACGTCTTTGTCGTTTAGGGATACTTGGTGCAACTCCGGAATAATTCTCAGCGGACCAAAATCCATCGCATCGTCTAGGACTTCATCTGCTACTTTGGCTTCTGCGGTTTGGCTGACTCTGCGTAGCACGTTTCGCACTCGTGCTTGGAATTCTAATACGCTAAATGGCTTAGTGATGTAGTCATCAACACCCGCTTCTAAGCCGTCAACCTTGTCCATTTCACCGTCTCTGGCTGTCAGCATGAGTACTGGGCTCCAATCTTGTTGCTGACGCAAATAATGGCAGATATCGAGACCATCACCATCTGGTAAACCTCGGTCAAGGATCAATAAATCAAAGGGTTGTTGCTGATATTGCGCTTTCGCATCGGCGACATTTGTGGCTCGCGACACTTGGTGTCCTTGAAACTTGAGATGCATCTGAACCAGTTCTGCCAAATCATCGTCATCTTCCACCAACAAGATGTTCGCGACTAAATTGATTGCCTGTTGTTCCATGGTCCTTTCCTTGCCTTCGAGTATCCTCACTTTGCACATGACCGGAACAAATTAGAAATTCTTTCAAAAAAGGTTCCGATGACGCCATGAGGGATAAAGCGCTCGGCTACAAGCGCTTTGGAAAGGAGACGTCATCGGAGCCTGTGTTACTCGACTCGAGTGATGGTGACTTTCGCACCTGGGTTCAAGAAACGATGGTTCGCAGAGAGTGCTGAGTTTGCTAATCCATCATCTTGGCTAATAACACCCGCATGGAAGGCAACAACGTCACTGCTGTCATTACGAGCGGCATTGAAACCCTCACCGCCACCTGCTGGACCCGGAATGGTTGCAGCAAGTTCATCGTTTGGCTCCGTACCGGAATCCCAAACGTTCATGCTCATCTCATAGCTTTCACCTACTGCGAGCGATTTGAGCGATAACCCCGTTTCGCCAACAAAGGCATCATTGGTATTCACAAACATAGACGCCACAGACAAGTAACCGTAACGACTAGGGTCAACCGTGATGGTGACTTCGTCCGATGCACCTGGCAACACCAATCCATTACCCGAAATACCTTGATAGACACTGTCATTACTATTCATCAATTCAATCAGCTCGGCGTTACTACCGCCTTCGGCAAGATGCTCAAGTTCAACAGATGCCGCTTGTCCAATTTCAAACAGTTGGTAGTCACCATTGTGAGTGAGTACCGCGAGCGGAGACATAGGTTGATTCGCAGTCAAGTTCGCCACGTTAACGGTGTAGCGGTACGATTTCACTACGTCATTATCATCATCGCTTGGACAACCGGCGAGCAAGCCGACTGAAGCTGCTACTAGTAAGATTCTGTATTTCATACATCCCCCTTACTTCACAACGATTGTGATGGTTGCGACTGGGTTTAACCAACGATGGCTACTGCTGTCTAGGTCACTGATGCCGCCAGATGGGTCGCTATCACCAAGGTTACCCGGATGCACGTGAACTTTATCGTTAGTTACCGTTGCTTCAACGCCTGTGCCGCCAGTACCAAAGGTAATGAAAGGTGGGTTTGGCATGCTAGATGCAAGTTCATCGTTCGCTTCTGTACCGGCATCGTAACTTCTTAGCGTTGCTCGGTATGTACCCGCTTCCGTTGGAATCTTCCAACTATCCAGACCGACAAAACCATCATTGGTTGGCAACAACATCGCGCTCAGAGAAAGATATCCGTGGTCGCCACTGTCCAAGGTGAAGGTGGTTGCAACACCCGGATTCAAAATACCACCAGCAGGGTTCTCTACCACAGCACCACCAGCGTTACCAATCACACTAGCAAGCCCAGAGATATCACCGCCTTCTGCCATTGCTTCTAGTTCTGGCGTTGCTGCTTGACCCGTTCTGAACATTTGAAGATCAGAACCATGTGCGGCAACAATAAGAGGCGTAAAGTAGATGCCTTTGGTTGCGTTTGTCACGGTGATTTCCAATTCCGCCGCATTCACTGATGCAGAGCCTAGTGCCATAGCGACTGAAGTCATGACGAGTCCGAGTTGGGTACGTTTTTTCATTGTGATTCCATCCTTTAATGAGGGTTGAACTACCCAAGCCCATGTGTACGGCTTTACTTCTTTGTTCGTGACTTGAGTAGGTTAAGCATTACGTTTCGAACGTTTTGCGTTCTTGCCTCTAAGAATGACGAGCAAATCTATCAGCAACTTCATCGAATTCTCATAAAATTCTCACAAGTTCTGTTCGAATTCTGTCAGCAGCACTTTTTTACTCTTAATCAGGTATTTACACGTCGCGCTTTCCCCTCCTACAATGCGGTATTCTCTGTTTAAATCACGATTCTCACCATGATTCATAACGTTCTGTCTGCCTACTATGGCGAAATCTACGGCATCGCTTTTTTCAACCACTACTTGAGCCATTACGCCCAAAGTGAACAACAAACGCTGTGGCAAACCTTGATTGAAGTGGAAGAACTCACCGCAGAAAAGCTCAAACCTGTACTGCTGACAAATGGCATGGATATCGAAAGTCGATACCAAGAGATGCTAGATAAAGGCTTGGCAGATGCAACCAAGTGGATTGGTTTACCATGGCAAGAGTTGGTGGCGACTCTTCTGAAGTGGGTAGAACCTTATGAGGTCAAATATCGAGAGTGGCATGAAGAAGTGAACGCTTCACAACAGTATTCAATCGCTGAGCGAGAAGCTATCGAATTGATTGCAGACCACGGAACGGCCATTTATCACTGTTGGCAGCAATACCATACTGGTGAATCTGGCTTGCCTGCACTCAATGCATTTTTGGCAAAATATCGTTAAAGCGAGACGGTGACACTTGAACCTCGTGAAACCGTACCAGACAATATCGTTATTCCGCTGCGCAGAACTGAACAATTATGGTTAATCCAAAACTCATTGCCCTACTTCCTGATCTTGCTTCGTTTATCTTGGTGGTAAACGAAGGCAGTTTTACCGCTGCTGCTAAACAACTCGGCGTAACGCCATCGGCTTTAAGTAAGTTGATCACACGGTTGGAACAAGCCCTCTCGGTCAAACTGTTTGAGCGCACGACTCGTAAGTTGATCATCACTCAAGCTGGGCAAAAGGTTTACGACCAAAGCATCGCAATGGTGAATGCCGCGCAGCAAGCCGTTGAGCTGTCTGCGGAAGATCATGCTGAGCCAACAGGCGCACTCACAGTGGCAGCCCCTGAAGCATTTCTTAATTCGGTGCTTCAACCGTTTGTATTGCCATTCCTAGAACGTTATCCAAATATTCAGCTTAAGCTGCGTGCAGCAGATGGTGAGATCGATCTTTTTCGCCAAGGTATCGACGTAGCATTTAAGCTCACCGACAAACCCGATGAGAATCTGGTACTCAAAGAGATCAGCAAGACCAATCTTGTTTTATGTGCCTCTCCAGATTACCTCACTAAACACGGTATGCCTGAGCATCCGACCGAACTTGAGCAGCACGATTGTATTTACCTTGCCGAGAACGACAAAGACAACATCTGGTCGTTCTTTAAAGAGGAAGCCTTTCATTCGATTGCAGTAAGCGGGCGTTACGCCGTCAACCATTCTCAAATGCGCTTGAACGGGGTTAAGTCTGGCTTGGGAATTGGGATCTTCCATGACTTCGTGATCAAAGACGCGTTAGAGCAAGGTGAAGTGGTGGAGGTGCTACCGGATTGGATGATCAAGAGTAACTACCACGGTGCTATCGCGATGCAGTATGCACAAACCAAATACATGCCTGCTCGTCTGCGCGTGTTTATCGACTTCGTTAAGGAGCATTTAGTCTCCGAGGAGGCTAGCCATGTTTAATGCCATTCATCACGTCGCGATCATTTGCAGCGATTATTTCAGGTCAAAACGCTTTTACACTGAAGTGTTGGGATTGAAAGTCATTGCCGAGAACTATCGCGAAGCCAGAGACTCCTACAAGCTTGACCTCGCTTTACCTGACGGCAGCCAAGTGGAACTGTTTAGCTTTCCGGGCGCCCCAGAGAGACCGAGCTTTCCCGAAGCACAAGGCCTGCGACATCTCGCATTTTTGGTTGATGATGTTGAACAAGTGAAAGCCTACCTAGAATCGAATGGCGTTGAAGTTGAACCAATTCGTATTGACGAATTCACAGGCAAAGCATTTACCTTCTTCCAAGATCCAGATAGCTTGCCGCTAGAGATTTACCAGAAATAAAAAGAGCCAGCACGTCGCTGGCTCTTTTACTATTCCACTCTTTATCTGTTACTAATTCAACGCCGTTTTCAGCTTCTCGACGCGGTTGAACAACAACCAATCCAATGCGAGTACTGTAACAATCGCCAAACCGCCCATCGGGAACGCCAGACACAATACTACCAACGTTACTAAGCCAAGCTTCCAAATGCCGTCTTGCTGAAATTTAGGTGGCGCACCCAGAGCTGCACTGCGACTAGGACGACGAATCCACCACATCACCACGCCTGTGATTGAGATTAAGATGAACGCCAAACAGAACACTACGTTGAGCACTTTGTTAAGCACACTGACATCACCTTGATGCAGTGACACACCTGCCGCCATGAACTTGGCAAATAGGCTGTAATCTTGCCACGTTACATCTACCAACAAGCGACCAGAATATTGGTCAAAGTGACTAGTGCGATCTTGTCTTGGGTCGGAGATATCGCCACCCATAGAGTTCGCTGCAACGGTGTAAACGCCAGTCTCAGAGCGTGGCAAAAACAGCTTATAGCCCGTAAAGCCCATCATTTCGGCCTTGAGGATGATATCATCAATGGAGAGCGCATCATGACTGCCTGCGTATGCCATCTCTTCTTTCATATTGGCATGATCATGAGCGGGTTTGTCTTTCGATTCTGGCACAGCAGCGAGCTCTAAGTTCCATGGCATCTCTTCTGAAGCACCGTGGTTGAGATCTTTGTGTGTCAGTGTGGATTCCGGTTTCTCACCCCATGTGTAATAGGTTGGGAAGGTATTCCACGCTTGCACCATTTTCGCACCCCAGATCCCTGCCCAAGATAAACCTGAAATCAAAAAGAACAACAGAACAATCGACAGCACACCACCTAAATTCGCATGCAGGTCACGCATCAAAATTCGAGGGCCATTGTTAAGGCGAATTTTCAAAAAGCCGGCGCGGCTTGCGTTGTCTCTAGGTAACCAAAGGTATAAACCAGACACCAACAGCAAAATCCCCAAACTTGCGGCGATTTCAATTAAACGGTCGCCTAGGTCGCCGATGAGCAAGGTGCCGTGAATGCTGTTCATCAGTTCATAGATGCTATCACCACGATCAATGGTGCCTTGTACGTCTCCTGTGTAAGGATTTACTGCAACAATCAGCGAGCTGCCTTCTTGGTTTTGAATCGAGAATCGGTTGGCAATATCGGCCGTTTTAGCAGGTACAAATTGAGTGACATTAAAATCGGGATACGCCTGCTTTACGGTTTCCAATTGTGCAGAGACAGTAACGGTTTTTTCGTGTGGTATGACGTGCAATGTCGTCTCGTATCGAGCCAGTTCGATTTCATCATCAAACAGCATCACCAACCCTGTAAGGGAAAGCATGAGCATGAACGGGATAACGAATAACCCTGCGTAGAAGTGCCATCGCCACGTCATAAAGTAGATGGATTTTGCGCGCGAGGCTTCCTTAAGTTGAGGCTTTGCCGAGTTTCTCAACATATGTATTTTCCTTTTTTCATAGTTAAACGCCCAAATTCAGCCAAAAGAATCCTGCACATACGCATTGGTATGCGACTCTATTTTGACTAAGGTTCGGGA
Organism: Vibrio sp. Sgm 5; assembly: GCF_026241575.1. Taxonomy (NCBI): domain Bacteria; kingdom Pseudomonadati; phylum Pseudomonadota; class Gammaproteobacteria; order Vibrionales; family Vibrionaceae; genus Vibrio; species Vibrio sp. Sgm 5. Next base: position 35,159 of record NZ_JAPHPY010000025.1, on the reverse strand, counting down.
GTACCACTGCTCGAAGTGGCAGTGTTGTTGGCTTTATTTACTTGTAATTGTTTTTGTTATGAGAAAAGGGAAACTGGCGGCGCTCTAGGAACTGGTGTTTCAAATCGCACACTTAGAGCCAAAAAAGCGTAGCTGTCAGAAATCACCAAGCTCTGTCTTGAAAGTATCGGTGTCGTTGGAAGTGTATCGTGATGAAAAGTCGAGAAGTGGCTAAAAGGACAAGGCTTACCTTTGTGGCTGACCGAATTGTCGCCCTCTTCTATCTGCACCAACTCAAAACCGTTCAGTGTACATAGCGTCGCCCACACCCCCATGCTGTTACCATGAGCATTGATAACAGGCATCAGTGTCACTAGTACCCAACTTAGAGCACTAGCAAATAACATGGAGCGGTAAAAAGGAATTAATCTACGCATAACGGTGACTTAACAAATTTCACACAGCGTAACCAATTCTGAGTGGTAGCTCAAAAACAGGATCAATAAGTGGCTGCTACCTCACAGGTTTTCTTGAATACCTCGATTGACAGGCACAAAAAAGCCCGCCGAAGTGGCAGGCTGATGGTCATTTCTTCAAGTTGAATAAACGGTTAGCTAAACAGTTTGCTCCAGATACTTGGGTTGCGTTTGTCATGGTACTCTTCACGAAGGCTATCGATTTCACGCAGTTGGTCTTTCGCTTCTTCTAGCTTACCCGCATCAAGATCCGCTTCAATCTTATCTAGCGTTACCGTCAGCTTGTTAAAACCTTCTAGGTAGATATCGAACTTCTCTGGTGGGTAATTGCCACGCTTAGATTGTTCAACGATCGCTTGCAAGCTATCAATCGCAGATTTCATGGTTTCAACATCAGACGCTTCTGCCGCCTGTTTGAATTCCATCTTCATCTGCTTCATGTTTTGTTTTAAGTCGACGGCTTCTGCCATTGCGTACGTTGAGCCTAACGCAATTACACACCCCAACACTAAAGGACGTAACATCTTCACTTCTCCATTGAATGCCGAATTCTGAGCCGGCTTTTTAATGCGAGCAGTGTAAAGCAATCCCTTAACACTTGCATAACCAAAAATGTAATCAAGTTTATGCGTTGCGAATCTCGTCATACTCTGCAATTGGCATACGGCCACGCAGCTCTAAGAAGGCTAAGAATTGTTGTGCTGAGTGAGTAATTACCTTGCTGCTATCGATGCCGACTCTATCCATTAACTCACCCACCAAGCCCAGGTTACCCACATCGTGGCAGAAGTGTGCATCACTGCCTGTGGTGAAGAAGACACCGAGCTCTTTACCGATTTGGGTAATCTCATGGCAACGGTCTACGCTGCCAACACGGCTGTTACCTTTCAATGTGGTGTTATTGATTTCAATCGCGACATTGTGCTCTTTAGCGCACTTCAGTACAGCTTCAAAATCGAAGTCAAAGTTGGGGTTACCCAAATGGCCTAGCGCGTCAACACGACCATTTTTGATGATGTTCAACAGCGCTTCAGTGTGCGTAGCACTGTCCGCTGGGCGGAACACTGGTTCATGAAAGCTAGCAATCACCCAATCCAAATTACGGTCAACGCTATCTGGAATATCGATGTCACCCTCGGTGTTCATGATGTTAGATTCAACACCGCGAATAATGGCAACGCCTTCAAGAAAGCGAGGCAGAATTTTCTGGTTAGAGAAGAACCAGTAATGAGGCGCACCCGGCATTGATTCCGCGTGGTCGGTCGTGCAAAACATATCCAGCCCGTTCTCTTTTGCCGATTTAGCGTTTTCAATCAACGTACTGTAAGCGTGACCGCTAGCGTACGTATGCGTGTGGGTATCAACCTTAAATTCCATCATCAACTCTCTTGGCGCACAAACTGGCGGCTATTGTATACCCACATGTCAGTGATCGTCAGCCCAATATTGGGACGAAATCTAATCTTATTCCTCACAGATCGTTTTAATCAGCGGCAATGCTTTCTCCCAACCATGATTGAACATCGACACAAAATCACTATGGGTAGAAATGGTGATACTGAGCAACAAGCGATCTTGCAGCACATCGATCTGGTAGATCTCTCGTGATCCGATCCACTTAGAAGCCAAGTCAGCGTCTAGTTGCTGCCTATTGTCTGGATTGAAGATGGCAACATGATGAAACTCAAGTTTATGCAATGGCAAAACAGTGTCCACTACTGCCCGAGTCCCCCCCATGTCTGGGTCGTAAAAGGTAATATCCCCTCCCTCTTCCCAGTCGCCATCAAATTGAGATTGCGGTGAAAAAGCTTGTGCCCATCGTTTGTACAATTCGATATCCGTCAGCACGCTCCATACGCGCTGCGGCGTGGCTGCAATCTCGACGTGATAATTTAAAGTCAGCATGTTCTCTCCCTTAGCTACTTTCTTGACGCTAGTTCATCCTGATTAAAAATCAAACAATTCGGTTGTAACCAGAAGAAGAATTGCGAAGCCCGACATCAATGGGGCAAGTTCGCATGCAAAGGAGCCACGAAGGCGACATTTAGCAGTCGCTGCATAATAAATACAACTCTGCCAACTCAATATTTGGTGCTTTTCATTAAACTTCGCCATATGGATCGAGATAGAAACAAAGCGAAGCACTAACAACGGACAAAACATGAACGGCTTAAAAAACGGTGAATTTCAATATATAAAACAATGCATTAATGAAATGAAGCCGGAACAATTACGCGAAATAAAAGGCGTAATTGAATTTAGAAGGAAAGCGTTAATCGATGAGAAACCGCTTATCTCTGACGAAGAGATGGAGTTTATCACCATCATGTTCAAGAAAATGGAATAGCAAACACATGTGTTTTTTGATTGAAGACTATTTAAACAAAAAAAACAACGGCATCAACCTCATCGACATCAATTACAAACTGCAAGAAATTGTCGATGAAGGCGGAGTAAACCTCGGATATGAGGTGCTTATTAACCCCGCTAATTTAACAGATAGCGCAGCAAACGAAGTGTATGATCGAGAAATCAAATACCCGCACATGAGCCGAGCATTAATCGCACGCTTAGATAGGTATATTGCTCGCCATGCATGCGACTTTAAAGGGAAACATCTATTCATAAACCTTGAGCGAAGTAACCTATGCGATAAATATTTGCTGTGTGATATCGTCATTCTCAAGAATAGCCTAGAAAATCTAAAGGCGAATTTGGTGATTGAAATAACGGAAAGAGATTCATGTAAGCGCTGTTCCGAGATCAGAAAAGGATTTGAGTTTCTGCAAAAACAAAAAGTGTTACTGGCCGTTGACGACTATGATTTAAACTCTGACTTTCGAGAAGAAGAGCTCCTTTCCGGCTTCTATCACTTCCTGAAAGTAGAACACTCTGATGAAGCAGATTACTACAAAAGAGTGCTGGCACTGAGCAAGAGGACACGAACAAAATTAATCATCGAACGTGTTGAAACGCAAGTGGCACGCAAGCAAATTACCCAAAGTGATGTCCAGTTCTGGGGTTTACAGGGGTTCTTGTATACCACTATCGCAGTGAGCCTTTGAGAAAAATCACTCCTGACGGAAGTCCTTGAGATTACATCTATTGCATTCTACAAAATTACACAATTCCAAACAGCGAAGTTTCTTTTTAATTTTTGGAATTAAAACAGGATTAGAAATTGATCTAATAATATCGAACTTCACAAGGTACAACCCCATTCTTTGGTTATTATCAACAGGGGGATAATATTTTATTTCTTCTGCGTTAAATACTTTTTTTGAAAACTCTAGAATGGGGTATCCGGCAATAAAAATATAGACATAATCTTTAGACTTACATTGCCTTATCAAATAATAACAAATAGCCTGAACAACTAGCTCAAAGAAATGCTCTGAATTCATAGCATGGCCCAACTTGACCAAACAACTGCGCTTTATTTCGTTTTCTGGAATAGGAATAAAAGATGGAAGATTATCTAACTTCTCTAAGTTTAAGATGCCAGCCCAATGTCCAACTATGTCACCTTGACTGTTTTTTAATAGGATTCCCTTGTATTTAACCTCATTTTTTAACGCGTACAATTCGTCAATAAAGCCACGTAGCGCAGACACATTGTCATAGAAGTCATGAAATAATTCGATATGTTCATAGTATGTGTGAGATTTAATTTCACTGGTCACTTTGTCTGGCATACGATTATAAGACAAAGCGGTTAACGAGAAATCAAACGCTTTTATAAGGTTCGTCAGGACTGCCGAGTAACGAGACGGGCTCTTTTGTTCATTTTCATCAATGGTAACGATGATGTCCGCAAGATCCTGTTCAAGAGACTTAGCAATAAGAAACTGTTTGTACAATGGAGGGACGACTTTTCCTGTTAGCCACCGACTTAATGTAATTGAGTCTAAACCTTTAAAGTCATCGTAATATGATTGTTGTAATATCGCGATCAACTCTTTTCTAGAAATTTCTCGCTCCTCTAACCAAGAAGCAAGTTCCCTTTCGAAATTGTAACTCATAATCTCACCACTAAAACTGTATTTTTATTTATTAGCGAACCTATTAACCAGTATCTTTGCCAATAACAAGCCATACAGTCATTCATGTTTTTCTTTCGAGATTTAACTATGACTGACTAAGATTAATAGATTTTAGTAATGAGTGGATCATACACTAAGATAATAAGGCGTCAGGTTAGCAGATCCTTCGATACTAAAAAACCGATGCTAACACAGTTGATTTTTGTTAAAGATATTATCCTATGTACACTGGAGGTTATTATAAGATAAAATACGAAACAGCTATTAATATAAAACATAATTTTTGAAGTCACTCTAAACAATATTGTCGAGAACGATTTTCCACTTAATGTTCATTAATCAATACGTTTAAACAAATTAACAGTTCGATTTTGAGCCTTATACGCAACTAATAACCGGACCCAACAAGTGTTCAGCACTGTCGCAAGGACAATCAAAGTCACGCCTATGATTTGTCTGTGGCTCATTTGGTCATCGAAAAACATCCATTGCCACACTGCGGTAAACAGTAGATTGGTGAAAATAAGCGGTGCAAGTTGAGAGCCACTGCTAGCTAACTGATACGCTTTCGAACGAAATACCTGTGTATTGATGATCAAAAGAGACATCAAAAAGACAAGCAATGTATTCGGTGTTTCAAATTCGTGTAATGAAAGCGAGTGCAATAAAACATTTGAATCATTGAAGAGCACCAGCGGTAATATCAGTAAAGCAGCGCAACCGAACGTCCAGAAGTTGATTTCTAGTGGCGACATGCCGCTCTTACTGGCTTTATAAAGTGTCAGCTGCGAACCCGAGTTAAACAAACCACCCGCCAAGCCCAATAACAGGTCAAATCGCCATGTAAATTCACCATCTGCGCCAGCCAACAGAATGACCCCAGTGAATGCCATAACCAGTGCCACTATGGTCGACATTCTAATTTGTCCACGCATAAAGAGTTTTTCAACGATAGGCATAAACAAAGGCCCTGTCGCAAACAACACCACACCTTCAACTAGGGTGAGCGTTTGCAAAGAAGCGATAAAGCACAACTGACACATACCAATACAAAAGGCACGAAGCAAAATGGGTTTAAAAGTCTTGCCAGTAGGGAGAGTCAGGTTTTTGAAGCGCAGCATGACCAATAAAATCAACGCCGGAGTGAAAAAGCGCAAGAAACTTAATAGGGTCACAGAAAGATCATTACTAAGCTGCTTTGCTAACAAGCCAGTAACAGATAAGCTTAATGTAGACATCAACATGAAGACGATGGGTTTGTTTTCTACGTTCATTGGATACTCCTTAATTCATGGAGTATTTTAGGCAAAGGCGTTAATCAGAAATAGCGAGTTATTTTAAACGCTAATGTAAGAAAAACTTACAGATTGAGAGTCAGCCTACCGCTAACTACAAAGGTAATAGGAGTGAAGACACTATGCGCAAATTAGTCCCATTGAAGTCGATCTATGCCTTTGTTGCTGTAGCAGAGACTGGCAGCATGACAGAGGCGGCTCAACTGCTCTCTGTTAGCCATTCCGCTGTTAGCCAAGCCATTAAATCTCTAGAAAACCAAGTCAACAAACCTTTATTTGATCGTGTTGGTCGCCAAGTTCGCCTCAATAATGAAGGCAAAAAATACTACCGAAAAGTAGCTCCGGCACTCGAACAAATCGTTGATGCCACCGAAGCCTTAATCCACGACCAAAATTCCAAACGGATAACACTTAATATGGTCAACTCACTTGCGTTGCACTGGTGGATCCCACGCATGTCGAGCTTGCAAGATTTCGCTCCTCAGTTAGATGTCCGCCTATCCAATCTGATTGGGCAGTTCCGTTTAGAGCAGGAAGGCATTGACGCCGCAGTGGTGCATGGCAGCCCTCAAGAGTGGCAAGATTACTATTGTGAAAAGTTGAGCGAAGATGAGTTAGTGTTGGTGTGCAGCCCCGAGTTACTAGCGCAACCTGATAACCGAGACATTCAACAACTGCTATCAACTTACCCCATTATTGAAGTCACTAACGATCGCAGAAAGCACGACTGGCAAGTTTGGGAAGAAGAGACAGGATTACTGCGGCCTACCAACAAAAAACCAATGACCTTCAACATGTCGATTCAAGCTGTGCAAGCCACAACTCGACGGCTGGGCTTATTGGTAACACATCGCTTGTTTGTGAAAGACGACATCAAATATGGACAATTAGTGGAATTGGGTGAGCCAATCACTAACCCCTATCAACAATTTTACTTTGTATGCCCACCCCATAAGCTCAAACAAGAGGCATTTCATTTGTTGAGATCTTGGTTGAGGCAAGAGTTCAGCTAATTCGAACGCAGCCCGTCGTTTCGTCGTCTATAGGCGTTATGAAATTTATTCGTTTCTGTAGTGAATAGATTAATGCCGGAATTGGTATAAAGTAAAAGAAGTACTTTTGAACTCCAAGGATGGCTTTATGAGGTTGTATCATGTCTTAATAAGTGGCGTTTTACTCATTGTGCCAATGACAAGCTCCGCAGAACAAGCAGTCAGTGCAAATGACTCGGATTTAAAAACGTTTATTATTGGCGGCCAACAAGCCACTGCCAATCAACTTCCTTTCTTTGCTCGCCTGATATTACACCGTACTGGCTCGAGTCAGTTTGCCAACATCTGTGGTGGTACCATCGTCAATGATAGATACATCATGACCGCCGCACACTGTGTCGAATCCGACGTGTTTACCGATGGTTGGACAATCGATGATCTTCGAGTTTTAGTCAAAAACCCAACCATGAATGATGTGTTTGTTGAAGAATTCAAAGACGTACGCGCTATCACGATTCATCCCGATTACAACGCGAGTAACTTGTGGATCAATGACATCGCGATATTGGAACTAACTCGCCCTATCACAGACAACGTCCAATCCATCACATTGCCACAGGACTTTGGTGACTACAGTAACCGGTCAGCGTTCCAAATCTTTGGCCTTGGTCAAACCTCTACCAACGATGCGACAGGACCGAATTACGTGCGCTGGGCAGAAATCCAACCTCTTACAGATTCACAATGTTCTTCACTGGTTTCAGGTTTTAACTCTCAAGAAAGTTTGTGTGCGAACGGCTTCCCAAACCAAGCTTACACGGGGATATGTAGTGGTGATTCAGGCGGCCCGTTAACGTATCAAGATGGTAGCGGTAATTATCAACAAATCGGTATCGTCAGTTACGGCTCATCGGTTTGTGAGTCCCCTGCCATTCCAAGCGTGTTTACTGAAGTGCTCAATTACACCCCTTGGATAGAAGCCCAAACCAGTGCTGGGGCGAAGACAAATTACGACGCTGCTTTAGCGGCAAGGGAAGATTATCACAGTCAAGGCGACTCTGGGTTTGACCCAGAAGACACCACAAGCAATGACTTCGGTAATAATGGCAGTGATGGTGGCTCTGTCGGTTTTGGCCTACTGACGCTTGGCAGCTTATTCGTATGGTTACGTCGCCGCCAGCCCTTGTAGCACGTAGCTTCATCCACAGTTACACTTTGTAGAATAAAAGCTCTAAAAGTACGTATATTCCAGTTCATTTGATGCCGATAATCCTGTTATTATCGGCTACCCAACTATTTTCAGATCAAACTAATGAATAATGCCGCATCGAGTCGCCATATGAGTGCGATGCTGTTCCTGACTCTCGGCGTCACGTTGTCCATCTTTGCTGGGTTTGCCCTCTCGCAAATGTTTGTTATCCAGAAAGATGCGTTTCAGCTTATCTCTGTGGTCAGCTCCGTGATGATCGTCAGCTGCTTGCGCTATCAATGGCGTGCACTGCCTGCCATTATTCTGAGTTTATTGGCTTACTATATCGGAACGGGGCGTAGTCTAGAACATGCCTTACTCTACGCTCTCACCGTCCCTCTATTGCCTTTTGTTTTTTCGAGTTTGTTCCACTACCTCAATAACCGCTCACTTCATCAACCAGCCGCACAACGGATCAGCTTATTTTTTGTCATCGTAGGCTGCTTGTTCCCGTTCGCAAATACCATAAAAATGATGCTGGTGAATACCTTCGTTGACGGGCGCTTTTTGAGTGCTGATTTTTTGTTTTATGCCACACTTGGCAATTACTTGACCCAATTACTCGTCACCCCAATTTTGTATGTAATGGTCAGCCTTATTACCGATACAGACACTCAATCTTATCTCGCACTCGATAAAAGGCTTAGGGTGTCCAACTCTCGCTGCCGGGAGTATTTAGCTTGGTTGGCAAGCTGCGTCATTTTATTTATTGCCGCCGCTCTTTCTTCATCCTCATTTATGCTCAACTCGTTAAGCTTCTTTGCGGTTTTACTGGTCGTAATTGGATTAGCCAAACACGGATTAATTCGACCTCTGTTTGTGGGCTCTCCATTCATTCTGTTGGTGATTCATGACGGCATCAGTCACTACAATGCCGACCGAATTTATGCTGACCAGTTTTATGGCCTGCTTGTCATCATTGCGGTATTGACCACGCTCGCGTATTTGTTGGGCGGTTACTCAGTGAAGCTCTTCGAGATGACTCAACGACAAATCCGCTCAGAAAGGATTGACCCGTACACCGGCCTGTCAAACATCGCTCAATTAAAAGAAGACATCATCCATCAGTCTTATTCATTGCTGATTTATCTCGACCTGACACCAACGTTGTCGATGCTGACGGACTTAGGTCATGAGGGGAAATCACAACTCATCATGCAATTAAGCGAGTTTTTATATTCGCGAAACGAAAGCATCAATCGTTGCTATCGTCCGCCTTTTTCCACAGGGTTGCTGAGTTTCACTCACTATTCCGATGTTGCAGAACAAGAGCTTCAAGAAGTCGTGGAATATTTAGAGAGCTTTCAGTTTTACTGGCGTGGAACGTCTGTCGCCTTGGTCTCACCAACCGTTTATTGCTCGGTCGTCAACCAAGGGCAAGATATTGAAAAAGTCGTATCAATTCTGTGCGATCAACCACCACAGAGCGACAGCAGCATTCATTGGGTCAACGTGCAATCTTTTGAAATGGACCGCGTCGACAAGTTGAACCACATTCAGCAAGTGTTTAAACGAGAACAGTTCGAACTGTTCTGCCAACCATACATGCGACTTTCAGGCCCTGAAGAGAGTAAACAAAGTTTTGAAGTGCTGCTTCGCCTAAAAGAGCAAGATGGAAAAGTACTGCCACCTTCCGCATTTTTTCCTTTGATCAATCAATTCGGATTGGAAATCAAACTCGATCATTGGGTGATTCTGAATACCTTCCGTATGCTGAGCGACAAAGTCAAAAACTGGGATACGATAGGGCATTGTGCTATTAACCTTACGGCTAAAACACTAAGCGCGGAAAACCTTGCTTCTCGTATCATTGAGAGTGCACACAGCTTCGATATTCCCTTAGATAAGATTTGTTTTGAGATCACCGAATCGTCAGCATTGATCAATGAACAACAAGCTATAGAGACCTTGAATCTTTTACGTAAACTCGGTTGTAAAATCGCAATTGATGACTTTGGCACCGGTTACGCAAGCTTTGCTTACTTGCGTCGTCTACCGCTGGATATCTTGAAGATCGAGGGAGCATTCGTTCGTGAAATCACAGAGAGCGAGACCGATCGTTTGATCGTCAGTTCGATTGCGACTGTAGCTAAAGAGATGCACTTAGAAACCGTCGCTGAATTTGTCGAAACTCCCGCACACAGCCTGATTCTACGAGACTTAGGCATCGACTTCGCACAAGGGTATGGTGTCGCGAAGCCCTTACCTATGAATACTTATTTGAATACATTGTTTGAAATCGAAGAACAAAGACAACATCTTACAAGGTCGGAAACGGTCACATTATGACGCTTCACGCTATCAGATTTCGTCTATAAGATTTTGCGCTTTAAGCGAGAGTTAATGATGTCTTCAATCAGCTTTTGCTCTTTCTTCAATTTTTCGTAGTTTTGCTTGTTGCACCAGCGTTCGAGGACTTTGTCTAACCCTTGAACTCGAGCATGTTTGTATTCAAGATGCTTTTGTACCGAAGCACACTCAGCCTGCATTACCGCTTGTTCTTGCTCATGGTGACGCAACATCTTTTGTAGCATATGGTCGACACGATTTAAGTTCATCAAGGTGGCACTATTGAGCACTGGCATTGTCAACGCCGATTGTCCCGCATGAACTTTAAGAGCGGAAAGCTGTTCTAACTGAACGGCAAGATGAGAGTGACGCTGACGCATCACATTTAATTGCTCCCCTACTCTATCCCGTTGCTTTTCTTCCATTTGGCGCAACTTGCCGACGGCTTTTAGCTTTGATTCCATTTGCTACCTCATTGCTGCTCACTTTGGAACATTTGTGCCAATGCGGTCAAACTGGTTGGGTAATCAATAGACTCATTTGCCGACTGCTGTAAGTACGCTCTAAGATGCGGATACATAGAAACCGACTGATCCAGTTCCGGATCTTGTCCTGGTTGATATCCGCCAAGTGGCAAGAGTTCTTTAACTTGAAGATAATTGGAGTACATTTGACGGAAGTTGTTCGCTATCGTGCTGTGCGCTTCATGGGTACAGGCGTTCATGCAGCGGCTTATCGATGCGTTAATGTCGATCGCTGGATAATGCCCTTGTTCTGCGAGTTGACGTGAAAGCACCACATGCCCATCAAGAATCGCACGTGCAGAATCCACAACAGGATCTTGTTGGTCATCCCCTTCCGCCAATACCGTATAAATCGCCGTCAAACTACCATGTGGATTTTCACTGTTACCTGCACGTTCCAACAGCTGTGGTAACACGCTGAACACTGAAGGCGGATAACCACGTGACGCTGGCGGCTCCCCTAAAGACAGCGCTATCTCACGCTGCGCCATTGCATAACGTGTTAAAGAATCCATCAGTAACAACACGTCTTTACCTTGGTCACGGAAATACTCCGCCACACGGTGACAAAGCAGAGTCGCGCGCAAACGCATCAAAGGGGATTCATCGGCTGGCGCGGCGATAATGACCGCTTTCTGACGGGCCTCTGGTGTTAAGTTACGTTCGATAAACTCTCGAACCTCTCGACCCCGTTCGCCAATTAAGCCGACAACAATAACATCAGCTTCGGTGTTTTGAGTGATCATCCCCATCAAGACACTTTTACCGACACCACTGCCCGCCATTAAACCAATACGCTGCCCTTTGCCAACGGTTAATAAACCATTAATGGCACGAACACCAACATCCAGCGGGGTATCGACAGGGCGTCGCTTAAGTGGGTTAATCGGTTTTGGTTCAAGTGAAACACGATCTCCCCCTTTAAGCGGCGCGCCATCATCGAAAGGTTCACCTAGACCATTCACTACTCGACCAAGCCATTGTAAGCTGAGTTGAACGGTACTATCGCCATCCAGCGGGATCACTTTTGCTCCCGCAAACAAACCACCTAGACGACGAATCGGCATCAAGTAAGCAACTGTATGATCAAAGCCGACGACTTGCGCTTCAATCATGTCGCCTTCTGCGGTTTCCACTAAGCAGCGTTGTTCAAGCTTGAATCGACAACCCACGGCTTGCAGCATTAAGCCGTTAACTTTGATTAGTCGCCCTGTCACTCGTGCAACCGGAATCGAATCGAGCGATGCGAGTGCATCACTCAAGCGTTCGTTCAACAACTCGTGGCTGGAAGTACTACTCATGTGCAGCATCAACCTGTGACAATACGGCTTCATCCAGCAAGTGTTGTTTCACGTTATCCATACAAGCTTGTAAGCGAGAGTCACAGCTCGCATCGGCTTCTGCATCCTCAGTCACTAACTGACACCCACCAACGGGTAACTCCGTGTTTGCGACAAGCTTCCAAGCGGTTGGCAAGTCAGCATTGATTTGCGTGATTCGCTCTAGGTCTTGTGGATTCAGATGTACAATCACGCTTTCTGCTTTGCCCGGCATAGCGGATAAGGTTTCATCCACCAAAGCCAAAATCTGTTGTGGCATCAGAGTCAGCTCAGCACGAATCACTTGCTGTGCAACCTTCTGTACCAATTCACAGATCATATGGCGTTGCTGTTGTTCCTTATCGCTTTGCCAACGCGATAATGCTTGGAACAACTCATGAACGGGTTTTGCCGCTTCCACAAAGCCTTGTTTGCCAGATTGCTCTCCAGACACAAATCCTTTTTGAAAGCCTTCTTTTTGGCCATCGAGCAGACCTTGTTGCTTGCCTTGCTCAATACCTTGGCGAATGCCCTCGTCATGCCCTTGCTGCAAACCTTGCTGAAACCCCGCTTCCAGCTGTTGTTGAACGTCGGCTTGAGTATCTTGCCAGCCTTGGTTCTCCATCGCGAAATCGTCTTCGATGTTCACAGGTTGCGCCAAAGGAGGAAAACGATGTAAGCGGTATCCACTTGGTGGTAATCGCATGGTGTTATTTGCTTTTTCTGCCATGGTCTTACTCCACTGTTGGCTCTTCGTAGAGCAGCAGCTGAATTTCACCCGCTTCATCCAACTCGCGCACCATCTGCATAATATCCTGACGCGCGCGCTGTACTCGGCTCAACACGACGGCTCCACGCAGCTCCATATCATCTTCCAACGCTTTCACCATACGTTGCGGCATAGAACGCTTGATCGCCTGTTGCAGTAGGATATCGGCACCTTTCAATGCTACCGCCCACAGTTCCAATGGGATCTGTTGCACCAACGCATCCATGGTTTCTTCGCGCTGACGGCCCAGCACCATGAAATCAAACATATTCTCTTCGATTTCGTTTACCACATTCTCGTCATGCAACTTAAGCATTTCCATCAAGGACGCGCGGTCGCCTTCAAATCGGTTAATGATGTCGGCAGCTTGTTTCACGCCCGACAACGGGGTGCTTTGACTTGCAGACACTTTCTCGATACAACGTTCCACCAATTCGTGCAAATCGTTCGCAACCTGATGGTCAATATCTTGCAACTGAGCAATACGGAACACGATTTCATCATGGTAGTCCTGCGGCAGGTGCTTCAAAACAGCCGACGAACTGTCTGCTGGTAAATACGCCAAGAAAATCGCCTGCATTTGCGGATGTTCGTTAACAATGAATCGCGCTAATGTCTCGGCCTCTACCCATTGTAAGCGCTGCATGTTGTTACGAATTTCATCGCCATACAGGTTGTTCAGCAGACCTTTTGCCAAATCGTTACCTAAAGCTTTGCGTAAAGTGTTCGACAAGTATTCTTTCGATGCGCCACGAATGCCGCTGTGCTCGCGAAAATCTTCAAAAAAATGCTGAATCACACCGCGAGCAGAATCACTTTTGATGCCATTTAACTTTGCCATCGCACGTGTCACTCGCTGGGTCTCATCACGGCTGAAGTGCTGCAACACTTTTGCTGCGGCATCCTCACCCATGCCCAGCAGCACGAGCGCGGTTTGTTCTACATAACTAAGCGTCTGCTTTGACGTTGACTGAGCTGTGTTCATTGATGTTTACCCATTGTTTCAGAATTTCGGCTACACGCTCAGGCTCTTCATTAGCAATAAGCTGTAGGTGTTTCAATTGGATTTCTAATGGAGAGCCGGCTGGCGGTAACATGTCGCTGTTGACGTCCAAACCAGAGGAGACGGCAATCCCTTTCTCGGACAGTCGGCGATTCAATACTTCTTCACGTTCACGCTCTTCACGCGTTTGCAGATTGTCGTATTGCGGCTCTTCCTGTGGTTCAGCAAACTCCAGCTCCTGTGACGGTTTATCAGCTCCAGTTAAGTGCATGATCAAAGGACGAAGCACAAAAAAGATCATCGCTAATCCCAACATCCCGCCAATCACATAACGCAAGGGTTGCTGTACGGTTGGGTCTTGCCACCAAGGCAGTGCTGGCGGCGCATCAATCTCGATTGGTGTGAAGTTGAAGCTCATCAAACTCAAACTGTCGCCACGAGTCGCAGAAATGCCGACAGCGTCCATGATCATTGTTGAGATTTGGGACTTGTCCGCTTCGCTCCATGCCACACCATCTGGTGATGCTTGTGAATTCAAGAGGACTGACACACTTAGCTTGTCAATTTGCCCCTGCTGATATTGAGTACGACGAACACTGCTGCCAACTGCGTATTGACGATTGATCTCTGAGCGCGCGTTAGTGTTTTGGCTATCGTTAGTTGGCGTTTCACCCGTAACCGGAGGTTGATTGCTTAGTGAACCAGGGATGCCCAAAGCAATTTGATCAATTGAGTTATTTTGAATGGTGTGTTCATTGCGAACCACTGGCGCATTATCGAGGATCTCTTGCGTCTCTTCGACTTGACTAAAGTCCATATCGGCTGCAACTTGCACGCGGAAGTTACTTGGGCCAACAATCGGCGTTAGCATGTCTGAAGCACGCTGGATGATTTGCTTCTCGACACTCTTTTGGTATTCAAGGTATTTAGCGTTAACTTTACCCGCTTCTGCAGAGGCAACGTCAGCACTCAATAGTCGGCCATATTGGTCAATCACCGAGACAAATTCTGCCTTCATTGCCGTCACACTACCCACCACCAAATTGATGATGGCTTCCACTTGTTCTGGCTTGAGATCTTCACCTGGTTTCAGTTCTAACATCACTGATGCAGAAGGGTTTTCTGTATTCTGGCGGACAAACAAGGTTTGACGAGGAATCGCTAAGTGCACACGCGCATTCGCGACTGCATTAAGCGACATGATAGTGCGTACTAACTCACCCTCTAAACCATGACGATAACGCGCCGTTTCCATAAACTGACTGGTGCCAAGAGAGCTGTCTTCTTTTAGCGAATCTAAACCCGTAGGCAATTTCGCTTTAACACCTTTTGATGCCAACAACATGCGGATACGAGCGACTTCACCTTCTGGCACTAATACTTGTCCATTTTGCTCTTGCATGCGGTAGCTGATGCCTTCGCTTTCCAGTACCGACACAATCTCACCGATATCAAAGCGCTCTTGCTGGCTGTAAAGCGGACGGAAACTTTGGGAAGAGCTCCATAACGCAACCACGATAATCGCAGCAACAATCGCGGCTAAAACCGCAGACAACACCAGATTGCGTTGGCTGCTAGACCACAACTGTTTGATTTTATTTGTGACATCATTCATCCCATTATTCGATGAAAGCGTCTGTGTCGTGCCGGAATGCATCGCAGAATTTCCGGCCACTTGAGTGGTAAGTTCTGACATGGATTACACCGGCATCTTCATTATATCTTCAAACGACATCACTACTTTGTTGCGCACTTGCATCAAAGCATTGAAAGAGAGACTCGCCTTCTGACTGGCGACCATTGCCCCTACTAAATCATTACTTTTACCCGTCTCAACGGCTGTCATTTTTTGACTGGCGACCAATTGGTGTTGGTTAACCGTGTCCAAAACGCTGGTCATTGCTTGCGAGAAAGACAATGGTGCATTCAAAGATTGCTGATCCAAAGGGTTAGCACTCACTACAAATTCTGGCGGCTGAACATGCGTTCGCATCGCCTCCATTTTCGACAGCATTAATTGCTCTGCTGAGACCGCATTGGTAGGTTGACTTGCCATCTACATTTCTCCTTTTAGGCAGCCGAGCCAAGCGCCGACTGTAAATCAATACCGTGTTCGCGCATTGCTGCAAGCTTGTAACGTAACGCTCGGGTAGACACACCCAAGGCATTTGCGGTTTTGGTCCGGTTTCCACCAAACTGACGTAATTTATCGAGGATGAACTGGAACTCAGCTTGCTTCTTCGCTTCAACATGACCAAAACTTGAGGTTGGCTCTGTGCAAGGGACTGGCGTCAGCAATTCAATTGGTAGCATCAGATCATGCGCAGTGATGTAATCACCGTGACGCATGACCAAAGCGCGTTGAATGACGTTTTCGAGTTCACGAATATTGCCCGGCCAGTGATATTGGCTTAGGGCAGCAATCGCATCTTGAGAAAGGTGACAGCGACTGCCATCTTGATATTTCCCAATAAAGAATTGGCTGATCGGTAAAATATCTTCTTTGCGTTCACGAAGCGGTGGCCAGTGCAGTGGCAAAACATCTAAGCGGTAGTAGAGATCTTCGCGGAACGTGCCTTTCTGCACTTCTTCACGCAAGTCTTTGTTGGTCGCAGCAATCACTCGAATATCGAGTTGAATGGCTTTGTGGCTACCAACGCGTTCCACTTCACGCTCTTGTAATACACGTAACAACTTCGCCTGTACCGCAGGTGACATCTCACCAATCTCATCTAATAAAATGGTGCCACCGTTGGCTTCTTCAAACTTACCGCTTTGGGAATTGGTCGCCCCCGTAAACGCCCCTTTAACGTGGCCAAACAGCACGGCTTCCAGCATGGATTCCGGAATCGCAGCACAGTTCACCGCAATAAAAGGCCCATCAAGACGAGAAGATTGCTCATGGACATAACGAGCCAGCACTTCTTTACCCGTTCCCGACTCGCCAGTGATCAATACACTGGCGTTGGTGCAAGCTGCACGATGAGCCAGTTGTAAAACTTGTTTACTGCGCCATGACTCTGCAACAATGTTCGCCAAAGGTTTACCCAGAGCCTCAACACGCTTAAGCAAATTGAGTAACTGATTGGTCTCAAAAGGACGAAGCAAATAATCGGTCGCACCGGACTTCATAGTCTCTGCGGCCAAAATACCTTGGTCTTGATCTACAATCGCAATCACGACACCCGAATTACGCTGTTTCTGATGACAAGCAACAAACTCGCGTACACACATATCCGGCAAGGTTGAGCTCACTAAGGTGATGCTCGCTCGCTCTTCCAGCAATGCACTTCGCCCAGTACGACTGTGCCTAGCGATATACCCTGCGCTCCCCAGTACATCCAGTACCGGTTGAGCAAGACGTTCATTTGGCTCAACCAACAAAATATCCGTTTTCGTCATCATTGAACCTTTACCTTCTCTTGTTGGGGTTGTTGTTTTACTTCTGAGTTGTTGTTAGCAAACTCGTTTTTGGTAATCACACGCTCGTTATCTCGAACTAAGCGCAACGTCACGCGGCGGTTCTTAGCCTGCCCTGCTTGGGTGTTATTGCTTGCAATTGGGTAGCGAGCTCCGTGCGCACGAACTTCAATCAAGTGAGGAGCAATGCCATTTGCAACGAGCTCATCTGCGACCTGTTGAGCTCGTTGGCGTGAAATCTTCAGATTAATTAATTGAGCACCAACATTGTCGGTATAACCGTCAACTAAGATTTTAGTGACGCGCTCATCAACAACAACATAACTATGCAAAGCGGCTAACGTGTTTTTTTGAGATGAGTTCAGTGCCTGTTGGCCAAACTGAAAAGGAAGAATCAGATCGCGAGCTTGAGAAAACGACAGCTTAGGTAACTGTTCTCGACATTGATTGAAAGACGCTAGTGCATGTTGGATTTGAATGGTTGGCAACGTGACACTATCTATGGCGGAAGGATTGCTTCCACTTAATGACAGTGTAACCCAATTACCTAATGCCATTTCAAGAATGAGCGAATCTGCACCAGTTAAGAACTCAAATCGGTGAGTAGGCTGCGCAAACGTATGCGATGCCTTTTCCTTCCTATAAAGCTCTTTATGCCACGGAGCACTCTGACTTCCTAACACAGCCTTTTCCCATTTATTGTTGTTATCTTGAACATCAGCAATAAAGAGAACTCGGTTATTTGGCTCTGCACGGAAATAAAACTTCCCCTGCGGAACAGTTGAATGCACTAAGTTGCATTCAAATTTATCACCCTTATATGACCAAGTGGAAATATCCATAGGTATTGTGACACCCCCACCAGCCAATGTGAAATTAGTTGATGATAGTCCAAACAAAAAAATTATTTTTAAAAATATAATTAAGCACCTTCCACCTTGATATATCTTACATACCTCTGACTTAGATGATTTAATTAAAAATGCCATTGAATTAGAAGATTCGGCATAGGTAATCATATTAATTCCCTATTCTGAAATATAAAAAATGGTCATTAAACGTTCAAAAAAGCTTAGCAAAATGCTTTAAAAATCAAACTTAACACCATAAAAACAAAGAGTTAAAAAACTCAAGCTCTAAAACTTATTCTATAACCAACGACTGCACTTGGTTGAAATAACAACGAATTAGCTCACTACTTGTTATAATTGTTAATAACTGATTTATTAGTTCAAACTACCGTTTTTTAATTTTTATTAAAAGTGCCTATGCTTCGATTAAAATCAACATATGAACTAAAGTCACAATCTTTAAAGTTGAAACTAAAAGAATCTAAAAAAGTCTGTGTATGCTGTGCGCAATTAAGTTAAAACAGTTTCGTTTGTTAAGGCACGGTAAAATATAAATGGAAAGTAGAGTTAATGAGCCTATTTCTGACATCAAATTGCTTGATGTAGAACTGCTAGGCAAGCCAATTCATATCATTCGTGAAAAGCTCGAAATTTTAATTTCAGAATCTTGTACTAGCCTGACCAACGAGTTACAAAATTGGCTCAGTTCCAACAAAATTGAGGCGACCTTAACTTCGGTAGATCTACATCGCTTCTCACCAACCTTGTTGGATAAAGACCAAACATCGAGCTATCTGCATCAAGAGGGTGGCATGGTCTTTATCCACAGTGATGCCCATACCTTAGTCAAGCTCGCCGACCGCTTTTATGGCGCAAGCAACGACCGCGCCTCGACCACGTTGACGGCCAGTGATCTTCGCCTTCAAGAACGCATCAGCCGTATCATTACCAACTGGCTTGCCCCCCAAGAGATGTGGCAAACCTGCGAGTACGAAACGCCGCGCGGAATTGGTTTGCATGCGGAACTTGCGATCACATTCGAAGACTACCAAGGTTCCATTCATCTCAAACTCGATAGCACATTAATCCAAACCTTAATTGAGCAGCTTGAGCTTCATACCGATGCTGATCTCTATCAACCGTTTTGTCGTTCATTGGAAACGACGCCTGTTCGCCTCAATGTCGTACTGAGCAAAAAGACCATGGCGCTCAGTGATGTAGCGGGCTTACAGCCTAACGATATTCTGCCTATCGAACTGCTCAATACCGTACCAGTCAGCATCGGTAATCAACCTCTTTTCACTGGTCGTGTTGCAGAACAAGACGGTCAGCTTGTATTGATTTTTAACCCAGATAAGGAATCGCAGCGATGAGCGAAGCGCAAGAGAACCAAGCATTCGACGCCGATGAATTAAATTTTGACGACTTTCAGTTAGAGGACTTTGAAACGAAGCAAGCCTTCAAACCGGAGCCTGCCGCTGAGCGCGATTTAAGCTTTTTCAAAAGCATTCCCGTCACTGTGACCTTGGAAGTCGCTAGCAAAGAAATCCAATTGGGGGATTTGATGAAAGCGGGCGAAGGAACCGTGATCGAATTGGATAAACTCAATGGCGAGCCTTTAGATGTAAAAGTAAACGGGTCTCTGATGGGACAAGCGGAAGTCGTGGTCATTAACGACAAATATGGTCTTCGTCTTATTGATGTACACGACTCAGCGTTGAGCGGTGTTGGACGCTAAATTCCGGTGGGTTGCGTAATGAATTGTCTGAGTGTTTGGCAGCGTCGTTTGCCGTTACTAGTATTGGGGTTGGTTGGCGTGCTGTTGTTTGCCTTCCCAGCCATGGCGGCAGATAACGGCTTGACCATTTTGTCGGTGTCCGATGGGGACACGCAACAAGAATACAGCGTTAAGCTCCAGATTCTGTTGCTCATGACCGCACTCAGTTTCTTACCAGCCTTTGTTTTGATGGCCACCAGCTTCACGCGAATCATTGTCGTTTTGGCGATCTTACGCCAAGCCTTGGGCCTGCAACAAAGCCCACCGAACCGCGTGCTGGTTGGCATTGCATTGACACTCACTCTGCTCATCATGCGTCCGGTTTGGACTGACATCTACGATAATGCCTTCCAACCTTACGACAACGGTGAAATTACCTTGATACAGGCGTTCTCCGTTGCAGAAAAACCGGTCAGAAACTTCATGCTGGTGCAAACGCATCAAAGTTCGTTAGAGCAGATGCTACGCATTGCCAATGAACCCATCGACCAAAACGTCGAGGATATTTCTTTCGCCGTTGTACTCCCTGCGTTTGTCATCAGTGAACTGAAAACCGCCTTCCAAATTGGCTTCATGCTGTTCATTCCGTTTTTGATCATTGACCTTGTGGTCGCCAGTGTATTGATGGCAATGGGTATGATGATGCTTTCACCTCTGATCATTTCATTGCCATTCAAGTTGGTGATATTTGTTCTTGTCGATGGCTGGGCAATGACGGTTGGCACGCTTTCCGCCAGTTTCGGTTAGCAGGAGGCAATATGACACCTGAGTTAACCGTTACACTGTTTTCTGACGCAGTATGGCTGATCATTTTAATGGTAGCAGTCTTAGTCGTTCCGGGATTGATCGTCGGTCTTGGCATTGCGGTATTTCAAGCCGCAACCCAAATCAACGAACAAACCTTAAGTTTTTTGCCACGTCTACTGGTCACCCTGTTGATGGTGATTTTTGCAGGGCATTGGATGCTACGAAAAATCATGGAGCTGTTTGATTTCTTGTTCCATAACATTCCGGGAATGATCGGCTAATGGCGATCACGTTTGCGGAACTGTCTGTGATTCTCGGTCAACTTTGGTGGCCGTTTTTTCGCATCGGTGCGGTCTTTATTTCCATGCCATTCTTTGGCGATGCGTTGATTCCAGTTTGGGTCCGTAGCTTACTCGCCTTCTCTATCGTGGTGATCACCGCACCACTGATGCCCCCCATGCCAGCAGTCGAACTGTTTTCTATGACTTCCTTGTTCCTTGCATTCGAACAAGCGATATGGGGGCTGATGTTTGGCCTTATTCTGCACATGCTATTCAATGTTTTTACCATGCTTGGTCAAATCGTTTCTTTGCAAATGGGCTTAGGCATGGCAATGATGAATGACCCAGTCAACGGCCTTTCGGTGGCGATTCTTGGTCGCATGTTCTTAATCTTCTCGACCTTATTATTTCTTGCTCTGGAGGGGCACTTGTTGGTTATCGACATCGTCATACAAAGCTTTGTCGTCTGGCCCGTTGGCTCTGGGTTAACCGCACTCTCGCTGAAAGGCGTGGTCAGTATTTTCGGCTGGATGTTCGCTTCTTCACTTGCTTTGGCTCTACCTGCCATTGTATCCATGCTGCTTGCAAACATTAGCTTTGGTGTGATGAATCGCGCCGCGCCTTCATTAAACGTTTACGCTCTGGGCTTCCCTATGACTATGCTGCTCGGTTTGTTCAGCGTCTTGATATCCGTTTCTGGTGTCCCTAGCCGTTACACCGCATTAGTGCATGACACCATTCGCCACTTGAATAACTTTATGTTGGGGGGCGCATGAGCGATCAGTCGTCACAAGACAAAACCGAAAAAGCCTCCCCCCAGAAAGTCAAAAAAGCTCGCCAGGAAGGACAAATTCCTCGTGCAAAAGAATTCACCACCGCAGTAATTTTCTTAGCGGTCGCCTTGTACTTTTACTCTCAGCTCAGCAGTATTTGGGAAAGCATGACAGGTATATTCCGTTACAACATGGCCTTAACCCGTGCTGATTTAGACAACCCAAAACAAATGGTAGAGCAACTTGGGCAGAGTTTGGCGCTCATCATTGAAATGCTATTGCCCCTCTTCACAGTCATCATTATCGTGACATTTGGCAGCAGCATGATCTTGGGAGGTTGGATGTTCCGACCAGCCAATGTGTTACCAAAGCTCTCCAAACTCAATCCTATTTCGGGCATCAAACGTATTTTCTCAACCCGCTCAGTTGTAGAACTGGTGAAATCGACGTTCAAGGTCGCGGTCATCTTTGGCATTCTCTATGGCTACTTAGATAATCACCTCCAGCCTTTACTTGGTATGCAAAATTTGCCGCTTAGCCAAGGCTTTTCAATGGTCATGTCGATACTGTTTGAAGGCTTATTACTGATGGGGGTTGCCTTACTTCTGTTTGGTGTGATTGATATTCCCTACCAACGTTGGGAGCACCTAAAAGAACTGCGCATGACGAAGCAGGAGCTCAAAGAAGAGTTCAAAAATAACGAAGGCCGCCCAGAGGTCAAACAGCGTATTCGTCAGATTCAACAACAGTTCGCGCGACGTAAAATCGACAAGATGGTGCCCACTGCAGATGTGGTCATCACCAACCCAACCCACTACGCAGTCGCATTGAAATACGAACCTTCACTTTCAGACGCTCCATTTGTGGTCGCAAAAGGCGTCGATGAAACGGCCATGCACATCCAACGCATCGCACGCGAGAACAAAGTCGAGATCATCAACTCGCCGCCACTGACTCGTTCGATTTATCACACAACCGCGATTGAGCAAGCCATTCCGAGCCAGCTCTTTATCGCCGTTGCACACATTCTTACGTATGTTTTGCAATTGAAAGCCTTTCGTAAAGGCGACGGACAAGCACCGACGCCTTTGCCTCATTTTTCAATTCCAAAGCATTTGCAGCACTGACTAACCCGCGTTTACCCAAGGACACGAAAGTATGCTTAACCGGTTAAAACAACTTCAATCCTCCACCAAAGGCTACATTGGTATTCCAATCGTCTTGTTGATGGTGCTGGCAATGGTCATATTGCCGCTACCGCCACTATTGCTGGATGCGCTGTTTACCTTCAATATTGTCTTAGCGATCTTGGTATTGCTGGTCAGCACCACGGCGAAGCGACCGCTCGACTTTTCGATTTTTCCAACCATTCTTTTGGTCGCCACGCTACTTCGCCTTACGTTAAACGTCGCATCTACCCGTATCGTCTTGTTAGAAGGCCATAACGGCAGCGATGCCGCAGGTAAAGTCATCCAAGCCTTTGGTGAAGTGGTGATCGGCGGAAACTACGTAGTCGGTATGGTGGTGTTCATCATTTTGATGATCATAAACTTTGTCGTGATCACCAAAGGTGGTGAGCGTATTTCCGAAGTATCCGCACGTTTTACCTTGGATGCGCTACCGGGTAAACAGATGGCCATCGATGCCGATTTAAACGCTGGCTTGATTGACCAAGAAACCGCCCGTCAACGTCGTAAAGAAGTGGCAAACGAAGCCGACTTCCACGGTTCTATGGATGGTGCGTCTAAATTTGTTCGTGGTGATGCGGTCGCAGGTTTGCTGATCTTGTTCATCAACATCATTGGTGGTATCAGCATTGGTGTGTTCGAACACGGTTTACCAGCATCAGAAGCCTTTAAGACTTACGCACTGCTAACCATCGGTGACGGCTTAGTTGCACAGATCCCATCGCTATTACTGGCAACCGCAGCCGCCATTATCGTTACTCGCATTAACGACAGCGATAACGGCATGTCGGAAACCATGCACAAGCAGCTTCTAGCAACACCTGCTACTCTGTTCACCGTTGCGGTAATCATGACCGTGATTGGTTTAGTTCCGGGAATGCCTCACCTCGCCTTCTTTACCTTTGCTGCCGTATTGGCGTTTGCAGGCTGGCGACAAAGCAAACAACCGGTTCAAGACCCACAAATAGAACAAGTCGAAGCCCTTTCTCAAGCGATGCAGGAAGAAGAAGCCGCACTGACTTGGGATGATATTCCACACGTCCATACCCTATCTTTGGCGCTCGGTTACCGTTTGGTGCACTTGGTAAACAAAGAACAAGGCGCCCCTTTGGCACAGCGTATTCGCGGTGTACGCCGCAACCTGTCTGAGCAAGTGGGTTTTCTGCTGCCAGAAGTTCGTATCCGCGACAACCTCAGCCTAAAACCAAACCAGTACACCATCGCGCTAAATGGCGAAGTAATTGAGCAAGGCTTGATTGAGCCAGAACGTTTAATGGCGATCGCCGTGGGGGAAACCTACGGTGAAGTCGACGGTATTTTGGGCAGCGACCCTGCCTACCAACTGCCTGCAGTTTGGATTGAACATCAAGATAAAGCCAAAGCACTGAATATGGGTTATCAAGTCGTTGACGATGGTACTGTCATCGCCACGCACATCAGCAAAATCATGAAAACCAATTTGGCTGAATTGTTTACCCATGACGATGTTGAAGCTATGACTCAACGACTCACGGCACAAGCACCTAAATTAGCCGAGGCCTTAGCCGCTGCACTGACCCCAGCACAGCAGCTTAAGGTTTACCGTCAGCTTCTGCTTGATCAAGTGCCTCTAAAGGACATTCGTACCATTGCTAACACCATGTTGGAGTCTTCTGAGAACACTAAAGACCCAATTTTACTTGCGGCAGATGTACGCTGCGCACTAAAACGTACCTTGGTGAACTTGGTCGCAGGACAAAAGAACGAGCTCAATGTCTATGCGCTTTCAGACGAGTTAGAGCAAATGTTGATGACCTCTCTGCAACAAGCACAAGCTGCGGGCACCGTGATGCTAGACAGTTTCCCGATAGAACCGAACATTCTTGGTCAGTTCCAACAAAACTTGCCTTTAATTCGTCAACAACTCAAGCAACAGGGCTTACCACCAATCTTATTAGTGATGCCTCAGTTACGCCCATTGTTGGCTCGTTATGCTCGTACCTTTACTCAAGGACTCGCGGTATTGTCCTACAATGAAATCCCAGAAAATAAACAGATCAACGTGGTAGGAAACCTTGGTTAATCTCATATCAACGAAAGCGATGTACGATTATTTATGTGGCCTTGCGCTGCAATACATTGTCACGGACGACGACCAACTGGTGTTTGATGCACTCAAGCACAACGACATTCAACACGCCTGTCAGGCCATCCGTGAAACTAAAACTGGCGAGGTGGAATACCAACACCTTACGTTGCGCTTTGGCCTACGCGGCGAGCAGAGTGTCTATCAGTTTCAGTTATCAGAGCAAATGCAATATTGCTTAGATCTGTACAGCTTGTACTTAGCTCTAAGACAGACTCAATTCCAACTCGAAACGTTTCACCCTGATTTAATCAGCAATGTGGTGGTTCCCATCCGCATTGATGCCCTGCTCTGGCAGCCTGGTGCGCACTTCTTGAATCAGATGATTCAGTTCCATAATGCGGCCTTTCAACATGTTATCCCTTCCCTTCAAGCCGATGAGACCCTATGTCTGCACGATAGAGTGACTCCTTTGGTAGAACAATTGAAAGAGAACGCCTTTGCCTTGTGGTTTGAAGTCTCGACACATCAAACACACTTCGAGCGCATCACCGAATTTGCCCCTGATATGATCAAACTGTCCGTGACGATGGAAAACAAACAAGAGCAACATGCATTTCTACCCATTGCGCGATTTTTAAGGGGTAACCACATTTCTTGGGTTGCCGGGAGAGTCGCAAGTCAAAGTGAACTCAACCGCTATCGATTACTTGGTGCGAGTTATTACTTCGGCTATTTCAGTGATATTCCCACCTCATTGTCGTTTAAATCGTTTGATGATGAATAAACCACCCAAAAGCAAAAGGGCGAATTCCGAGACAAGAATTCGCCCTTTTTTCTGTCTAATTAACCTTAAACAGTCAATATTCTGGAATGTAAGTCACTAAAAACCATCAAACTAGCGCTTTTCGATAAAATTTTTAAATTTCCAATTAATCATTAAAACGAATCGACCGCCTCTAGTTAGTGAGCAAGGGAGAATCCCGAAGCCTGAAAGAATAGTGAAAAACTAAGGAGACCAAGATGGCTTTATCTATGCATACTAACTTCGCATCGCTTGTAACTCAGAACACGCTGAACAATACAAGTAACCTACTTAACACGTCTATGGAACGTTTGAGCACGGGTTACCGTATCAACTCAGCAGCAGACGATGCAGCAGGTCTACAAATTGCTACCCGTCTTGAGTCTCAAACTCGCGGCATGAGCGTTGCAATGCGTAACTCGCAAGACGGCATTTCAATGATGCAAACTGCGGAAGGCGCGATGGATGAAATGACAAACATCGTATACCGCATGAACGACCTAGCAACACAGGCTTCGAACGGTTCTGTATCGGCAAACGACCGCACGGCACTAAACGAGGAATACCAGCAGCTAGGTGAAGAGCTCGCGAACATCATGGACTCAACGAGTTTTGGTGGTAACAAGCTTCTACAAGATGCTGGTACATTTGGTGCAGCAGCTGTTAACTTCCAAATTGGTACTCAAGCAGGCGAACAACTTGAAGTTGACGTATCAACGCAAGTGCAAGCAATCAACGCTTCAATCGGCACATCTGGTGCACTAGCAGTTGGCGACCTAACATCTGAAGCAAATGCTCAAACTGCAATGACAGCACTGACTGGCGCGACCGGTGATGCAGGTCTTCTAGGTCAAATCGGTACTGCACGTTCAGCATTGGGTGCGAACATCAACCGTCTTGAGCACACAATGACAAACCTAGGCAACATGGTTGAAAATACGTCAGCTGCGAAAGGCCGTATCACTGACGCTGATTTTGCCGTTGAATCTTCAAACATGACGAAGAACCAAATGCTAATGCAAGCAGGCACAACGGTTCTTTCTCAAACAAACCAATTGCCAGGTATGGCAATGTCGCTACTTCGTTAATCAACGATTAAGCTCAGTAGCCCCCAATAAGGCTGTTGATTTAATCCGTCCGAAAGTCAAACCTCCCAGTATTTGGGAGGTTTTTTTTGTTCTTAATGATGCCAAACACTTAGCGACGAATATAGATACCGCTAGCATCACGGGTTTGGTTTGCAGTTGGGACACGAAAACCCGCTTTAAGCATGGTGTTAAGTAGCACCTTATTAAACAGCTCCAATTCAGCCGATTCAACACCACGGTCACGTTGGTAGCTTTTTAACTCAGGGAAACGAGAAACCGCTTCAATACGGATGCTTGCCAGCTCCTCGGCATTAATGTTCTGTTTACTGCGCAGTTTGGTTCCAATAAATGCCTCGTAAGCACGTGCACACTTCATCAGTCGTAAAACAAATTCATTCATTACTGTCGTTCTTTTAATTTTTAATTGGGGGAAATAGCCAGACGTAAGCAACCACAAAAATTGCAGGGGCATAAGATAACAAAACTTCACCTTCCGACAGGGTCAGAAAAATCCGAATCCTTTAGCAGTAAACACCGAAATCTGCTCACTATGCGTACATCAGCATAGCCAGTCATTTCTCTCCTATTTAATTAAATCATTTGCTTATTCTGGTCGCCTTTTCTCTTTGGGAAACCCCGGGAATTACCAAGGGGAAAGCGGAACCATCAAGGTGGAAAAAGCGCTTCCTCTCAAATAGCAAAAACCACTGCAAGATGCTGTTATATATACAAATAAATAACAGGCACGCATCTTGCGATTGTTCATTTATTACTGGCACAAGACGCCAAATACAGATGAGAGAGGGAGCGACCTCATGAGTTCATTAGATCCAATCACCATGGCAACCCAGTTCGCCACGTTAGATGTTCAGCCATTTCAACAACGCTACCAGTTTCAAGCGGATAAATACCAAGCTCAACTGACAGCACTAGGAAAAGTAGAAAGCGCGCTGCGTGATTTCCGTACAGCCGTCAATGAGATGAACAGCAGCACCAGTAGCATCATCAAGAACACGGCGACGCTCTCTCAAGATGGGTACTTCTCGGCTAACGCCGATGCCAATGCCATGTCGGGCAACTACCAAATTTTCGTTGAGCAAGTCGCGACCTCACATCAACTCTCTACAGGCATGCCAGCAAATTTGGATGCCACAACAGAAATACCGACCACAGGCACATTGGAATTCACCATTGATGGCGAAACCATGACGTTGGATCTATCAACTGTTGATACCGATGGGGATGGCAAAGCAACCGTGACTGATTTAGTCAGTGCTATCAATAACAATGCTGACAATCCCGGTGTCAACGCCACATTAGTGCGCTCAAACGGTCAAACGCATTTCATGTTGTCGAGCACTGAAACAGGCGTTGCGAACACCATCAATGTAAACGCCTCTGGCACGGGGCAAGCTTGGTTTGAAGATGCCTTTACCAACACAACTGAAATCAGTAAACCACAAGATGCCGTGATTTGGCTCGGCGCGGAAGGCACCGGACTTCAGTTGACTAACGCAAGTAACACCTTTGAAGGCGTGATTGATGGCGTCGACATCACGGTCACGAAAGCACAAACCTCAGGTGAAGCGGCAGTAGGGCTGGGGATTGGCGCTGACAGCGAAGGCACAAAAGAACAACTCAATAAGTTTGTTGAAGCCTACAACTCTCTGGTTTCGACGCTTGATGAATACACTCAAATCGGCGGTGAAGACAAAGCTCGTGGCGTGCTCGCCAGTGACCCAACGCTACGCTCAATTGAAAGCCAGTTGACTAATTTGGTGCGCGGAGAACATGGTGGAATGCGACTGAATGAAATCGGCATCACCCTAGACCGCAGCGGAAAAATGAAAGTGGACCAAGATAAGTTTACCGAAGCACAGAAGAACAACAGTGCTGGATTAGAGGCGATGTTTAATGGCGACGGAGCCTTATTGGATTCGCTCGATGATATGGCGGAACCTTTCCTAAAATTCTCATCTGGCACCTTTAATTCACGTAAAGACGCCCTGCAAGCCAACTTAGACCGCATCGAGGACAAGCAAACTACGCTAGAGCGTAAATACGAGATGTCGTACAACCGCTACCTATCCCAATTTACCCAAATGAACACCTTAATGACGCAAATGAACCAAACCATGTCGATGTTTGGTTAAGCCTTTAGGAGAAATAATTATGCTCATGGATTCTGGCTACGACTCATACCAACAAGTCGATCTGGATGCGCAAGCCGCATCCGCCAACCCACACCAACTGGTGGTGATGTTAATTGATGGTCTACTTGATGAAGTTGAACGTGTTCGAGGCCATCTCGCAGCCAATCGTCTGGCAGAAAAAGGCACAGGCATCAACAAATGCATGAACATCTTAATTGGTTTAAGCAGTGCCCTAGATGAAGAAAATGGCGGCGAAATTGCAGAGAACCTACGCCAACTGTATGACTTCTGCCAAGTTGAGCTGTATTACACCAGCGTGCAAAACGACGCAACCCGTTTAGACAATGTCGAACGAGTAATGGGCAACATTCGAGAAGGATGGGTGAATTTTGGACAGCAAGCATAAAGTGTCGCCAGAGCGATTTCGCCACTTATCAAAACTGATCCAAATCGCCACAAAAACGGCCGATTGGCCAGCACTGAAACGCTACGACCTACAGTTGCGTGAACTGCTGATCAGTCATAAGCCGTATCTTAAAGATCCAAAACTCGCTCCTGAAATTCAGCGGGCAAAAGCGGTGCATGCGTGCGCTTTCACCGCTCTAGAAAAAGCCACCAGCGAATTAAAACAAGAGATGAGCAAGGTGAATGATCAACAAGAACGAGCGATGGCTTATCAGCTCGCAATGACGATGGAGCTCACGCAATGATGGTAACCAATTCAATGCCTGCAAGTGCGCCTTCTCAGTCGTCAGCAGGGAAAATCTCACAAGCGCGTTCAGAGCAAGGCTTTTCGCACCTCGGTTCAACCGCGGTAAACCAACAGCACCAAACCAACGCACCTCTTGTTGTTGCGGGGTTCCGTTTAAATGCGCAAGCCTTACCGACGGAAGTTACCCAGCCAAAAGCTGATACATCGGAACTCAACGCTGAAGTGACCTCAGCTGAAGCATTGCTGATTGCGGTTCCTGCCACCATGGATCTCGCCACTCAAGCGCAAGCCCTAATCCAAGGAATGAGCAAAACCGCGGTTAAGCAAGGCGAAACAAATCAACTTGCGCAAGTATCGGCAGGTAATGCGTCTCAAAGCACAAATGTCGGAAACCAAGTAAACCCAATGCTTAACACCACTGTGCAGGAGAACCAAAGCCCCCCTAAAGCCAGTGCAACGAGCGTATTAAAGGTATCAGCTTCGGACTTGCAAACTCTACTTAATCAACCAGCTCAAGGGCAAGTGCTAGCGGCCAACTCACAAGCGCAAACAGCAACAGCGGCAGCGCCGCATTCGAACCCAAGCTCACCACTAGCAGCTACTCAAGCTCAAGGCGCGGAGTGGGCGGCCGTACGTGTTGATACCAACTCTAGTAAATGGGGTGAACAAATGATGCAGGTTTTACACGATCGTGTGACCTTACAAGCGCAGCAAAACTTGCAAGAAGCCAAAATTCGCTTAGACCCACCAGATCTCGGTAAATTGGATTTATTGGTTCGTGTCGAAGGGGATCGTTTGAGCGTGCAAATTAATGCCAACACAGCCGCTACGCGTGAAGCATTAATGCAAGTGTCCGAGCGTTTACGTGCTGAGCTTCAAGAGCAGAACTTTGTTCATGTGGATGTCAATGTCGGTTCGGATCAAGGTCAAGACCGTCATGACCATGAGAGCCCACAAGAAGACACCACTATTTTTGCGGCTCGTGAATCCGGCACTTTTCAATCAAATACAACAACAAACTATTCAGAGCATTGGCTGAACACTCAAGCCTAATTAATCATCGAGGAAAAAGGTTATGACCAAACAACAAATGATCGCCCTGTTTATCGCCATGATCATCACCAGTGCCCTCGTTTCGGCCGCCACGGTGGTTGGCGGTATTTGGTACATAAATAAAAGTTCAGAATCCGCCTCATCGGAATCAGGCGTCAGCGCTTTTTTGGAAGATTCTCCACTCGCGTTCTTAACAGCAGAAGAACCTACCAGCAACGGACCGAGTTTTCACCCATTGGACAAAGTGGTGCTGACTATCAAAGGTAAAAAGCAGACGCACTTTGTAATGCTGGAACTGGCCGTAGAAACACGTCGTCCAGAGCGCATTAAGAACATCGATAACTACATGCCAATGGTACAAAACTCATTGCTCAAGCTGTTCAGCGATAAAACCTTTGATGAGCTACAGCAGGCGGGGTCTATCGATATTCTGCAAAACGAAGTCAAAGAGACCCTACTCTTAGCGTTTGCGAAAACTGACATCGTGCGTGATATCGATGATGTTCTATTGACCAAATACGTTGTGCAATAACGGAGCACGACTATGTTGGAGATGAACTTACAGGAAAGTTATACCGCGACGGAGGAAGTGAATACACCGTCTCGCCAGATTGACGAAAACGCACTGCTGCAACGCCATCAAATCATGGTGAAACGCGTCGTAAACCAACTCCGCGTTCATGCTACTTCGCATTGCAGCATTGAAGACATGCAGCAAATTGGCCTAATTGCGCTCGTCGAAGCAGGACGTCGTTATGGGGATGTGGATGACACACACTTCCCCGCTTTTGCCGTTTGTCGGGTTCGTGGCGCTATTTTAGACGAGCTTCGCCGCTTAGATTGGCGCTCACGTAAGACCCGTCAACAAGCACACGAACTAAACGACGTCACACGTGACCTAACCCGTGAACTTGGCAGAATGCCTACCGATGCCGAGATCATTAAAGCACTCGGCACTGATGAGCAAGACTTTTACAACCGCCAAAATGCAGCGCTGGCGGGCGAAATGCAGAGCCTTGATCAATTAATGGAAACAGGGGGAGACAGCCACTTCGGCGGTCAATACGACGGGATGGAACATGAACATATTCGTCGTAGCTTAGATTGCGCACTTAGCAAAATGTCGAAGCGCGACCAGTTGCTACTGACTCTGTTTTATCAACACGAACTCAACCTACATGAAATCGCGCTCGTGCTCGATCTGACGCCACCTCGCATCTGTCAGTTGCACAAACAAGCGCTTAAACAACTCAATCAATTAATGTCCTCTTAGGAGTCAAAGATGCAAAAGTTTTTTGGAGCCATTACCGTCCTGTTGTGTGTCTTTGGTGGATACATGTGGGCAGGAGGTAAACTTGGTGCGATTTGGCAACCGGCCGAGTTTCTGATCATCATCGGAGCCGCAGCTGGCTCTCTGATCATCGGTAACCCGCCTCAAGTGTTAAAAGAAATGCGTCAGCAAGTGCGTGCAACGATTTCTGGCCCGCGTCAGGAATACGAGTACTACATGGAGCTGATGGCACTACTGAATAACCTGCTAGAAACCGCACGCAGTCGTGGTTTTAAATTCCTAGATTCACACATTGAATCACCGGAACAAAGTTCGATCTTCCTCGCGTACCCAAAAGTGAGCAACGATCATCGCCTTATTTCGTTCATTACCGACAATTTACGTTTAATGGCAATGGGACAAATGTCGCCTCATGAATTAGAGGGACTGCTAGAACAAGAAATCGAAGCCATTCAAACCGAGATGTTACTGCCTTCACGCTCAATGCAGCGCACTGCAGAAGCACTTCCCGGATTCGGTATTCTTGCCGCAGTCGGTGGCATCATCATCACCATGCAAGCCATTGATGGTTCCATTGCGCTGATTGGTTATCACGTTGCCGCTGCCCTCGTTGGTACGTTCATTGGTATTTTTGGTTGTTACTGTTGTTTAGATCCACTCAGTAATGCCATGGCTCAGCGAGTCAGACGAAACATGACGGCTTTTGAATGCGTGCGCGCCACCTTGGTTGCTTACGTCGCGAAGAAGCCAACATTACTCGCCATCGACGCTGGCCGTAAACACATTCAGTTAGACATCAAACCAACTTTCAACCAAATGGAGAAGTGGCTAGCTGAACAGGAGGGATAATGCAAAAACAAGAACATGTGGTGTTCAAACGCGCGAAAGCACATAACCATGATGAGTTTCATGGTGGCGCGTGGAAAGTCGCGTTTGCCGACTTCATGATCGCGTTGATGGCGCTGTTTCTTGTCCTTTGGGTCATGCAAGTGGTCGACAAGGAAGAGCGCAAAGCCATTGTCGCGCACCTTCATAGTTCGAGCGTTTTTGATAAGAGCTACGGTAACCCTTTCGATACCTCACAAAGTATCTCTCCTATCGACTTGGCACAGGACTCTTCTGTGCCAAGCAAACACAACTCAAACCACGTCGTCAGTTCCTTCTTCCAAGGTGATGGCGATGGCCCAGAGATTGACTCGCTTGTCCCAGGCAATTTCGACACCCAAGAGCAACTTGCTCTACTGGCTAAAGTAATTGATGAAGTCGTAGGTCAAATCAGCGCGCAAGGTAACGTGAATGTCACCATTACACCGCAAGGGTTGCGTATTGTGCTGCAAGATGATTACAAACAGCATATGTTCAGCCGAGGTGGCGCCGAGTTGACGCCTTTCTTTGAAGACTTATTACTTGCTTTAGCTCCAGTGTTTGAGCGCATCAGTAACCCAGTCATCATCAGTGGGCACACCGATTCTACTCCGTTTAAAAAACGCTTTGGAAAGCAATCTAACTGGGCGCTTTCGGCTTCACGAGCGGATGTCGCGAGAAACACCTTAGTCGAGGGTGGCATGCCGGATGAGCGTGTGATGCAAGTGACAGGCATGTCGGATCGCGCGTTACTTAATCCTGACGAGCCCGATTCGAGTGAAAACCGTCGTATAGAGTTATTTATCCTGACCACGCCAGCCGCGCAAGTGCTAGAGACCTTCTTTGGTAATCAAGAAGACAGTGAACTACAGAAAGCCAAGCAAAAGGCAGAATTTAACCAACCCGTGATCAGACAAGAAGTGATTCGCTATTCGGTGGACTCAGAAACGCCAAAAGCGAAAATTCAAGACCTCTAAAATCAAAAAAGGTCACAACAAATACATGGTGTGACCTTTCATCTCGATTGCTGTTTGCATTGCTAATAATTGTTGCTATCACTGTTTAGTTGAGTTCGATATGCCTGTACGCGCGCCCAATAAAACCCAAAAAGATTCGCTCAAAAAAGCCTTTCTTTGGCTGATAATTTTTGATTATCTGTTGCTGGCATTCTTTCTAACTCAACTGCCAAGCCTTAATCTGAATAGTGGCACCATGATCAGCTTATTATTGGTCGTGTATAACATTTTGCTAGTTTCGCTTTGTTACCAACGCACCAGTAAGCAAGACTCTTACATCATTTATCCCGTACTCTCTGCAACGCTACTGGCATTCGTATGCTTTTTGTATTTCTTCTTTTTGGTGTGAATCTTGGGATGCTGTCGCATTAAAGCATCAACTTAATGGTACCATTTGTACGTTTTTAACTGAGTGGCTATCTAATGGCGCTGCACAGTTAGTGAGCGTTCCAACATCAATACGACTCGTTTTTGAAAAAGCCACAATCACGTCAATACACGCTTCCTCATTTTCTGCTACCGATGGGTTGGCACTGATAAAAGCGCGAATTTTGTCCACATAAACCGGATGATCTAAATAAAGGCTCGCCAGCTTTTTTCTACCGATATAAGTATGTTGGTGCTCCTCGCCAATTGGGGACAGCTTATTCTTATGTTCATGCACTAAGTGGTAATTACAATTGTTGCAGCTTCTCACCTGAGTAAGCGTTAAGGTATTTTCTTCGTCTTTGAATACCTTGATGTCGGTTTGAGTTTGGTTGAGAGCAGCATGACTCTTTGTATCGGCTTTTGAATACTCTAACTGCCCTAACAGGTCGGTATTTTTGCTCACTAAGAAAGCCACATCTACCCCAGAAGCACTGATAAGGTGGCTATCAACGGGAGTGGCACTTGAGCATCCATTTAGAACGACCAATCCAAAGAGAAAAGTAAGTAGTTTTGATTTCATATAGGAATCCTTATTGAATGGAAGAAGTCATTTAAAAAGAATAAAGAAACCAAAGACGGATTAATTGTCATTGCATGCCTACCAGAATCCACCCAAAATAAAAAACCCAGCATTATCGCCTGTCTCTTATACACAAATCCCCAAGCTTGTAGCTTGGGTATTTTTTTTGAACTCTTTCACGTGTGTGTG